>JAXZEJ010000159.1:0-6559 GCA_037424205.1 bacterium
ATCCGCAAGGAAAATGCGTGATGGCGGAAATTGGATAATGTGAACAGAAATATGCTGAAAATCAACAAGAGGGCCGAGCTTTCTGAAGAAGCCGTTGCAGCTGCCGAGACCGAGCTGCTTGCCGACCTGCTGTTCGAAAGCGAAGACTTGCAGATTGAAGAATTGAAGCGTCGTGCTCTAGCCCAGGGTCTGTCCCTTGCGCAGACTGATGATCTGATCAAGCGCTGGGGGTCTCAAAACTGGATTGAGCTCAGGCAGTCCTGGGGACGCCGGGTATTTTGCGTCGTGCAGACGCCGCTGATGATCGAAATGGCGAAGCGCCTTTCTGTAAAGGAGATTGACCGGCGCCTGTCGAAGATGGAACGGACCGCCATCTGGCGCGGCGGCATCATCTTTTATCAGGTTCACTTCGCCTTGGCGATGAAGGCGCTCACCCGGCTTGAGCACGATAGTCCGATTGATGATCTGCTGGTTCCCTTTGCCGGCGTTACGAGTGAAATCAACAGAGAAAATCTCATTGAGGCTATGACGCCTCTTCTGGATATCTGCTTCGAGGACGAGCGTCTCAAGAACATGTTCCGCATCGTGCCGGAGATCCTGCTTGAGGATTTCGTGTCCCGTGCGATGATGGCCGGCAGCAATGGCAGGCGCGGCTTCCTTCTGACGGCCCCTCCCGAATTCGACGAGTTTCTGAAGAACTATGCCTGGCGCTGCAGTTCGGCCCAGCATTATTTCCTCCGGAACGGCTTCTGGTCGGCCGAAGATCCGCTGGCCTATGTTCAGAGCCTGCCCGACTGCTGGGCGAAGATTCTGATGGAGGCGGCCGTTCAGTGCGCCTCCGGCGGTTCGTCTGCCGAGGCGCTCAAGGCTGCAAAGGCGCTCATCAAGCCGAGCGGCCGCGTCAGGGAGTTCGGCGACTTCGTCGCCAATTGGTTCTACGGCTTCATTCTCTATTGCAATCGAAGCAGTGCTGCCGTCGTGCGCACGATGCGAAGCCTCGTCAAGTTCTGCTCGGAGGATCGAGAGGCGCTTGCGCTGATGATCCGGTGTCATGCCGGCGTCAATGAGGATGTCAACGAATTCGTCAGAGCTCATAACGAGCCTTTTTTTGACCTGGACGTGTCCGAGCGTGCGCTGATCACGGCGACGCTGGAGAGCGTTGGTGCTGCAGGCATGCCGAAGCTGACGGAGGCAACCGTTCAAAGGGCGGAATCCGGGGAGTTCCCGGTCGGCCTTGCCTTTGAGATCCTCCACGCGCTCGCTCCCGAATCCGAGACATACAAGGCAAGGGCCGAAGCATTGAATTTCAGGGGCTTCCTGCCTGAGGGCCGCGGTCCTGCTCCGGAGTGGGAGCGCGTGCTCGACAAGCTCCTTTCCATTGAGGCGGCCGGCACCAGGAGCAATGAGTCCCGCATCGTCTATGCCGTCGACTGCCGTGACTGGTCGGTGCAGCCGCGTTTGATCAAGGTGCTTGCAAGCGGTTCGCTTTCGAAGGGCCGCGACATTGCGCTGTCGACCTTTGCCAAGGCCGACAATCCGGCCATGACGCAGCAGGACAAGGCGCTGGCTGCGCTTGTGGAGGTTGAAAGGGACTACTACGGCACGAGCAGCTATCTTTTCGGTCCCCGCGTCATTCTTGCGCTTGCCGGGCATCCGTATGTGTACGACGCGCAGGAAGGCAATGCTCATCTTGAAATCGTCAATACGCCGTTCGAGCTGCATGTTCGAGAGAAGGCTCAGGGCTCGGGCGACGGCTTCGTTGTGGCAAGCAACGTCACCAAGTCCTTCAGGAGATATGACGGCTATGCGATCGGCCGCAAAGGCGACGTGATCACCGTCATGTCCGTTGATCCGGACGCGGCTCAAGCCTTTGATGATTTGAAGGCGCTCGGCACGCTCCCGCCCGAGGCGGCTCCCAAGCTCAAGACGCTGCTCGGCAGCCTGAGCCGAAAGGCGGTCGTGATGTCGGATCTCGTCAATGAGAATGCCGAAACCGTCAAGGGGCGAAGCATCCCGAGCTTCCGCTTCGAGCTTGAGGAGCAGGGCGGCTTTGCCGTCAGGGCCTGCGTGCATCCGATTCCGAAGGGGACGCTGAGCTGCGTGCCCGGCAAGGGGGTCGAATTCCTGCAGACCGTTGTGGACGGCAGGGCCGTACAGGTATGCCGCAATCTCAAGGCGGAATCCGCCGCCTTCAGGGAGGCGGCCGCTCTTGTCGGCGTCGATCCCGTCGACCGCGAAGGAATACTGTGGTCGCTCAATGCCGTCGAGTGCCTCCGGGCGCTTGACGCGTTGCGCACCCTGGGCGGAAAGGTTGAAGTCGAATGGCCGGAGGACGCCGTTTACAAGGTGAGCAATCCGCCTGTCGACGCCGATGCGGTTTCGCTCAACGTTCACGGGATCGACCACTGGCTGGCCGTCGAGGGCACGGTGAGGATCAATCGTGCGATCAAGCTCAGCATTGCCGAACTGCTCGACAAGCTCAGGGAGAGCGAGGTGCCGGGCTTTATTCTGCTCGGCGACAACGAATATGTGGCCGTTTCCGAGGCGCTTCGACGCCAGCTCGGCCTTCTCGAAGGCGTTGCCGATCTCAAGCGCGGGAAGCTTCGCGTGCCGCGCTGCGCTGCCGGCGTGGTGGACGATCTGTCGGATGCCGGCGTTGTCGTTGACGCTGATGAGGCGGCGTCCGAGCTGATGGCCCGTATTCGTTCCGCGGCAGACGTCGACGAGGAGGTTCCTTCTCAGCTTCAGGCCGATCTTCGCGGGTATCAGATCGACGGCTTCAAGTGGATGAGCAGGCTTGCCGCCTGGGATGCCGGCGGCATTCTGGCCGACGACATGGGCCTGGGCAAGACCGTTCAGGCCATCGCCTTCCTGCTCTCGCGCGCGAAGGACGGTCCATCGCTCGTCGTGGTGCCGGCTGCGGTGCTTCTCAACTGGGAGTCCGAACTCACCCGCTTTGCGCCCGGCCTTCGCAGCATCGTCTTCAACCGAGTCGACCGCGAGGCGGCTGTGGGCGGCCTCGGTGCGGGCGACGTGATGATCACGACCTACGGTCTTCTGCAGACCGAGTCCGAGATGCTTTCCGGCATCGACTGGAACGTCGTGATCCTTGATGAGGCGCACTACATAAAGTCCAGGACCGCCAAGACCTCGAAGGCTGCGATGCAGCTCCGGAGCCGCTCGCGTCTGCTTCTGACCGGCACGCCGCTTCAGAACCATCTGAGCGAGCTTTGGAATCTGTCCGAATTCGCAAATCCGGGCCTGCTCGGCAGCTACGACCGTTTTGTCGAGCGCTTCGTCATGCCCGTCGAAAAGCATCGCGACAAGGATCGCCAGCGTCTTCTCAAGCGCATGATCTCGCCCTTCATTCTCCGCCGCACGAAGTCGGACGTCCTCGACGAGCTGCCGGAAAAGACGGAGATCACGCTCAATGTCGAGCTGAGCGAAGCCGAGAGCGCGCTTTACGAAAGCCTGCGCGAGCAGGCGGCCGGGAAGCTCGAGACGAACGAGATCAATTCGATGCAGGCGCTCGCCGAACTCATGAAGCTTCGCCAGGCGGCCTGCCATCCGGCCCTCGTCAATCCGAAGCTCAAGATCGCCTCCTCGAAGACGGAGGCCTTCCTCAAGCTCGTCGGCGAACTCGTGAGCAACGGTCATCGCGCGCTGGTCTTCAGCCAGTTCACGTCGCACCTTGCGCTCATTCGCCGCGAGCTCGAAGCCCGAGGCATCGAGTACCTCTATCTTGACGGCTCGGTTTCAGCAACCGAGCGCGCGAAGCTCACCGAGTCCTTCAGGCTCGGCACGATGCCGCTTTTCCTGATCAGCCTCAAGGCGGGCGGCGTGGGGCTCAATCTTACGGCGGCCGACTACGTGATCCATCTCGATCCGTGGTGGAATCCGGCCGTCGAGGACCAGGCTTCGGACCGCGCCTACCGAATCGGCCAGGAGCGTCCGGTCACCGTCTACCGCCTCGTTGCCAAGAACACGATCGAGGAAAAGATCCTGAGGCTCCACGACTCGAAGCGCTCGCTTGCGGACGCGCTTCTCGAGGGCGCGGACATGTCGAGCAGGCTGTCGAAGGAGGCGCTTCTCGAGCTTCTGGCTTCCGGCACGAAGATGTAAGGCGCATGCGCCGTTTCCGATTCCAATGCCGAACCGGGACGGCGCAGCAGAGGATGCGTTGTTTGGAAGGCTGTGCCAAAGTCGCGTCCATGCACTCTGCATGCTCCATATTTCGTTCGGACGGTCTCGAGGCCTTGTTGTTCGACGTCTCGCCGAATGTGTTCTGTTCGGGGAGCCGTAAACGGTTTTGTCACCGCCGTCCTTTACGCCCCGCTGCGCTCAGAAAAGCCGTTCGGCATTCATTTTGAGCGCTCGAAGACCAATGGCTGTTGGTCGAAGTTCGGGAGCGGGCGTTTTCTTCCTGCGTTCTTTTTGCCAAGTCCGGATGCAACAAAGCCCGGACGGCTCATGCGCTTCCGGGCTTGACGCTTATTGTTTTTTCGTTATGGATCAGATCTGTTCGTAGATCTTGGCGAGCTGCGCGAAGACGGCCTTGTCTTCTTCAGAGGCTTCGCGATAGGCTGCGTCGGCAAAGGCGACGCCGGCCATGTCGGCTGCAGTGTAGAAACGGAGCTTTTCGGTCACGCCGGAGTTGCTGCCGCCGCCGACCTGAAAGCCGATCATCTTGATTTCATTGGTGGGCGTAAGGCCGCAGGCGTAAGGGACGACCACGCGGTCGAAGCCGTGGTAGGCGAATTCGAGGGCCTTCTTTTCCTTGATCGCCTGAGCGATCGTGTCAACTGTCGTCATTTCTTTTCTCCTTAATCGGAAGTTTCCGCCGAACATTTCGGCGGCGTGCTTTAAGTATCACTCCTGTCAATTGTAAACGGCATGATTTAGCTCAAATGTTTCGCTAAGGGTAGTGTTTTTGCTAACAGTGCCTTTGGTGAGTTTGCGGCAAATGATGTGTTTTGATGCGTTTTTGTTGTGTTTTGCGTGCGGATGACGGAAATGTAAAGGATTGCCCTGATATTGGCCCGCAGGCTTGCCGGGAATTTGCGGGCGAGAGCATGCGTCGCAGGCAGTCCGCAGCCCGGCGGCGGTCCTGCTAAAAGATTGTTCCTAAGATGTTTCTCGCAGAAGAAAAAGTAATACCTCAAAGGTTTGCCGAATTCTTGAACTTTACGGAAGGACGTCTGCTAGAGTTCTTTCACGGCCTTCTGAGAGACGGCCGAACGGAAACGCCCGGCATGACCGGGCTCGCCTTTGAACGAACCCGAGGGGCTCTCGGCGAAGGCGACACTTCTCCGGACAGTCGGCCGAATCCTCTTCGGCGCATGCGGCATCCTCGGCCGCGCGGACTTGTCTGATGTTTCTGCGAACCGGACGGCCAATGTTCCCGTCCGACAAAACCAAACAACTGAATAACGCATCCAACATAGTGAGAAACAAAATGAATCTCTCCCGACTTTTCGCACCCATCGCTCTTGCATCCGCCATCGCACTTTCGGGCATTTCCGGCAGCGCTCTTGCCGACACGACGCTTCGCATCGGCGTGACGCCCGTCCCGCATGCGGACATCGTCAACTTCATCAAGCCGCAGCTGGCCAAGGAAGGCGTGAAGCTTGATGTGGTGGAATTCAACGACTACATCCAGCCGAACCTCGCGCTCGACAGCGGCGACCTCGACGCCAACTACTTCCAGACGATTCCGTACCTTGAGGAAATGATCAAGTCCCACGGCCTCAAGGTGAAGATCCTTGTGTCCGTGCATCTTGAACCGATGGCTCTCTATTCCAAGAAGGTGAAGGCTCTGGCCGACATCCCGACGGACGCCAAGGTGGCCGTGCCGTCCGATCCGACGAACGAAGGCCGTGCGCTGAAGGTGCTTGAACATGCCGGCCTCATCAAGCTCAAGGACGGCGCAACGCTTCTGTCCGGCATCGGCGACATCGTGTCGAACCCGAAGAAGCTGAAGTTCGTCGAACTCGAGCCCGCGCTGCTTCCGCGCTCTCTTGACGACGTGACTGCCGCCGTGATCAACGCCAACTACGCGCTTGAAGCCGGCTTCAATCCCGCCAAGAACGCCATTGCGCTTGAGGAAAAGAGCTCTCCCTTCGGCAATGTCGTGGTCATCCGCTCTACGGAAACCCGCAAGGACAAGCTGGAAGCCCTTGACAAGCTCAAGAAGGCGATCACGTCTCCCGACGTGAAGAAGTTCATCGAAGACAAGTACCAGGGCGGCGTTCTGCCGGTCTTCTGATCGTCATAGAATCAACAGCTGAACTGGCAAGGCCGGTCCGGGTTCGCCCGCGCCGGCCTTTGCGTCGATAAGGAATACCGAAGATGACCCGAACCGACAGGCTCATTGCCGCCCACTGGGGCGTTGCCCGCATCCGAGAGAATGACGGTTGCCGTGAAGTCGTTCCCATTGCGGAGGATCGGAAGCCTTCCGAACGGATGGCCGATTATCTGGCCGGCCGCGACAGTCCCGAACGCCTGCTTGCGCCGAAGGTGCGCGAAGGCTATCTGAAGGCCTGGCGCGAAGGACGCAATC
>JAXZEJ010000160.1:0-1554 GCA_037424205.1 bacterium
GCGGCGGCGCCATGTACCGCACCCATACGGTCGACGAGTACTACGACGCCGTTCATATCGAGGAGGGCCCGAAGATGGTCTTCCTCACGGCCTGCGCGCTCGCCGGCGCCGAAGGCATGAAGCCGCTTCTGCCCAAGATGCCCGCCAGGTAACGCCGGCCTGAGGCCCGTTCGGGACTTCAGCTGATCAAGCCGCTCCGTCCGATGCACAGCGCCGGGCGGAGTTTTTTTCTTTCTGCGGCGCCGCCATCGAACGGGATGTCCTTTGGCCGGCAAAAACCTCACCGGTTTGGGTATAACTACGTATTGCAAAACGTTACAGACGCCTTGATCGATCAAGCCGATAATCGGGTGTTTTTCACTGCGGGAAAGGGAAAAGTCCTTTTCGGCCTTATGCGCGCACAATCGAGGAATGAAAGCATGGGATAAGCATGTACCTCTTGGGAGGTATGCATACTGTTTTCACAAACGCCGCATTTAAGTATAAACACGTATTTTTCGTTCTTTCGTTTTTGTCCTCACGATTGCAAAAAATATCGGTTTTGAAACCGCTGCGGTCTTGCACCTCACTAGGGCGGAAAAATTGAGCGATATCCTATGATGTTTGAACTTTTAGAAGTGATATTTTTGAAATGTTGTAGGATTGATGATGAGCCGACCCTCGGGCATCTCCGACATCAGCCGTGATCATCTAGCGGCAAGGTGCGCAACTTGAAATGGCGTGAACGAGAAGCGTTCTTGAAGTCCGTAGTGTTATGACTGCGTTTTACGGCCGGTTGCTTGCCTCTTTCCGGAATATTTTCAAAAATTTCGATGCCAATGAAGAAAAAAATCCATGTTCTCCTGCCGGAGGCGTGCGTCGAACGCCGGATGGCGGGCGCCTGCCGCCGACAAACGGGTGAAAAGCGGTTGTCCGGTCTTCGACGGGTTGCTGAAAACTCTGTATGCTTCGGTTGTCGCCGGCCCGTTTCCGTAACCAGAACGTGTCCGGCGCTCTTCGGGGGACGGATTTTGTGGGTCCTCCCCGAGGGAACCCATATCTGCCGGTCGGTCGGCGGATTTGATTTTCAGCCCTGCCTCTTGTCGGATGCGGGGCTGTTTTTTTGATGCCTTCGGCGACGCCCGGCCGTCGCGTTCGGGTTCTTCGATCGTACGATCGATTTTGTCGATGCCTCTGCGATTCATAAGATTCGCGCAAGATTCGCGAATAGAATGCTTGCCATCCGTAAAAACCATTAGATCGAATCTTTTGGCGTGCGCGGCAACTCAAAATCGCAAGCATCCATAAGAAAAATGACGGCTTTCAAGCAAGCGAACGATCACGGGAACTCCAGGGCCTTCCTGATCGTCTTTCTGGCGTTTCTTTCCGCCTTCGGCCCCTTTGTGACCGACTTTTATCTACCGACGCTTCCCAATCAGGCGGCCGACTTCGCCGCACCCGCCTCGATGGTGCAGCTTGGCCTGTCCGCCACGATGTGGGGGCTTGCCGCAGGGCAGCTGTGGATCGGACCGATGTCGGACGCCCGTGGCCGAAGAATTCCACTTGCCGCAAGTC
>JAXZEJ010000161.1:0-9518 GCA_037424205.1 bacterium
GGTACGGCGTCTCGATGAAGAGCTGCGTTTCGGAGCGGCGGCTCTGCGATTCGAGATTTCGGATGGCCGCGGCGCGTTCGTCGGCGTGCACCGGCAGATAGCCGAGGAAGCGGAAGCGCTGGCCGTCGAGGCCGCTTGCCATGAGCGTCATGAGAATGGAGGAGGGACCGACCCAGGGCACGACGCGCAGGCCCATTTCCTGGGCGCGTGCGACGATCTGCGCGCCTGGATCCGCAATGCCGGGACAGCCCGACTCGCTGACGATCGCGGCATCTTCGCCCGCCAGAACGGGCGCGAGCCACCGGTCGATCTGAGCGGGATCAGGATCGTGTCCGATTTCCTCTATCGAAAGATCGGCAATGGGACCGGGATGGCCGAGGAGCTTGAGATAGGCGCGCGCATTCTTCGCGGCTTCGACGAGGAAGAAGCGGATGCCTGCGGCGCGGGTGCGCACGAGGGGCGGAATGGCGGCTTCAAGCGTGCCGTCGGCAATGAGGTTGGGAAGGCAGTAGATCGTGCCGGCCATGAGTCTTGCTCCGAAAATCAGGCTTCGAGACCGGGAAGAACTTCAACGCCGGCGCGCGTCAGAAGCGTGGTGAGCGCCATGAGCGGCAGGCCGATCAGGGAGGTCGGATCGTCGGACTTCACGCTTTCCATAAGCGCGATGCCGAGCTTTTCGATCTTGGCGGCGCCTGCGCAGTCGAAGGGCTTTTCGCGTTCGACGTAGGCTTCGATGGCTTCGTCGGAGAGCTTGCGCATGTGAATCGTCGTCTGGGACTTCACGCGTTCGGCGCGGCCTTCGCGGTCGATGACGCAGAGCGCCGTCGTGAAGACGACGTCGTGGCCCTGCATGCTCTTGATCTGGCGCACGGCGTTTTCATGCGTGTGGGGCTTGCCGAGCTTGACGCCGTTGAGGTCGGCGACCTGGTCGGAGCCGATGACGACGGAACCCGGGTGCTTGTCCCAGATGGCGCGGGCCTTCATTTCGGAAAGGCGCATGGCGGTGTCCTGCGGCGTTTCGCCCGGCAGGGAGGATTCGTCAATGTCGGGGCTTTCGCACGTGTAGGCGATGCCGAGACGGTCGAGGAGCTCGCGGCGGTAGCGGGAGCTCGAAGCGAGAATGAGTGCGTTTGTCATAATGCAGAAATTGTAGCGGGAAGTCCCGCACCGGGGTGCAAAAATCCCTCCGCTCCTTCCCGAACCATGTATCCTTTCAGGGCGCCCGTTCCGGGCTGACAAGTTTCACTGAGGATGACCATGTCTCTTACGCTCGATATTTTCGAAATCGCCCGCACCCGCCAGACCGTGGAGGGCACGCTTGAGCTTGACGAAATGCCTGAGCTCGCGCATTTCATCCAGGCGCTTGAAGAACCGATGAAGTTCAGCGTGACCGGCCTCGGCATCATCGAGCGCCTTCCGGCGGCGAGCCTGACGATCGAAGGTTCCGCCGTCATGCAGTGCGCGCGCTGCAACGAGCCCGTGACCGTTCCGGTCTTCCGCGAGCTCACCTTCCGCTTCACGAAGACCGAAGAGGAGGCCAACGCGCTTCCTCTTGACGAGGAAGGCGACGACGAGGAAGTCATCGTCGGCAGCCGCAGCCTGTCCGTCGCCGACTGGGTGCAGGAGGAGGCGATCCTGTCGCTTCCCGCCATGCCGCTTCACGACGACTGCGAAATGGAATACGAAAACACCGACGACGAAGTCATTGAGGCCGAAAAGCCCAATCCCTTCGCCGCACTCGCCGCGCTCAAGAACTAAGCTCGGCTGAGACCGCACCAAAACGAAGCCCGCGACGGACGTGATGTTCCGCGCGGGTTTTTCGCATTTGAGTTTGAGTGTGCGGATCAGGCGGTCGCGCCCTGCATGTTCTGGGTGAACTTGAGTGCGACTTCCTGAGTGGCGCGAAGAACGCTGAGGCTCATGAGAATGAGCGGGTTAACGGTGGAGAGGCCCGGGAAGGCGTCCTTGAAGACGGCTTCGATTTCCTCGGGCTTCTTGTTGAAGAGGCCGCTCAGCACGAAGCCCGACGTGACGAGGTTCTGGGTGAGGATTTCGCGATTCTCCTCGTCCATCTTTTCGAGTGTTTCGATGAGAAGCGACGTATAGCGTTCGGAAGCCTTGTCCGCGTCGTAGTCCTCGGAGGCCGCTTCGGCGAGGAGCTTCTGGATGACGGGCTGGTCGCTGTCGGTCGGCGTGTGAAGGATGAGAAAGCCGCGAAGGGCTTCAAGCGACGGCGCGAAGTCCTTCGCGCTGCCCTGGCTCAGGCCGGTCAATTCGAAGAGCTTGTCCATGGCTTCGTTGTCGGCAGTGAAGGCAAATGCAGCATTGACGGCGAAGGTGAGCGGAAGGCAGAGCGTGCATCGAGTCTCGGCGCTGCCGCAGGCGGCGTCAAAGCTTTGGGCGAGCTCCAGCCCGTAATCCTTCGATTCAATAAGTTCAACACCGGCTACGGTTGCGGCGAGATGAAGCGCAAGGCCGAAGTTCGAGGTTTCGAGCTCGTCAAGTCCTTCGATGCGGGATGACGAACGTGCGTCGACGTCTTCGGGACGGCATTCAAGCATGGCGGCAAGCGCAGCAATGAGAAGCGCAAGCGTGCGGCGCACCGGATGCTCGGGCGTCTGGCTGACGGCGGACTGGAGATTCCGGATCTGTTCGTAGAGGTAGTCGAGGCTTCGGTCAAAGGGCGAGTAGCGGCGAGCGTCGGCCTTGAGCACCGTGCATGCGATTTCGGAAGTCTTGACCTGTTCGAGAACGGCGGGAATGAAGAGCGGCTGGATGCCGGAGGCTTCAAGCTTTGCTTCGAGCGTCTTCAGGTTGTCGTTCGTAATGGCGCGAAGCACCGAGACGATGGCGTTGTGGCTCCATGCAAAGCAGGCGCGCGAAGCGGACGAAAGGCGCTGCAGGCTCTTGACGAGAACGGGCGTCGGAACGGCGTCGGCGGAAAGCTCGATGAAGCTGCCTTCGAAGTCGCGATCCTTGTGGAGGTTGTCGTACCAGACGTCGAGAACGGCTCCCAGATCGCGATACGCAAAGACCAGTCCGGTGAAGTCCGTGTTGTCGTAGAGGTAGTGTTCGACGGGATCCTCCTCGTCGTCGGCATCGGCGCCGGAGGCAATGGGCGATTCGGCAATGCGGGCCCACATGGCGTCGAGCGAAAGAATGAGCGGATTCGTGTCGTCGGCGCAAACTCGGGCGAGTGCGGGGACGAGCGCTTCAAGCGTGCCGCTTTCCTCGGCGGCATCACGGTCGAAGGCTTCTGCGTCGTCGGCGAAATCCTCAACGGCTTCGACGCCTGCCTCGAGATACTCGTCGCCTTCGGCCGTCTGGCCGAGGACCGCGATGATGGCGGCGGAACCGCAGTGAATGTGTGCATAGAAGGCACGGAGTTCGTCGGGAAGCGCCTTGTAGGCGGCCTTGATGCGTGCCGCTGCGAGCTTGTTCCGAGCTTCGGATTGGGTTGCCTGCATGAGAAGTCCTTCTGGTAAACAGCAATACAGGATAGAGTATGCGCGCAAAACGGACGGAATCACACTTCGGGCAGGGAAAAGCCTGATTTTCGGGCGTTTTCGAAAATCAGGCTTTTGTGTCAGGCGCGCCAGTTTTTGTACGGATTCTTGGCGAGCATCGAGTTGTAGTAGCGGGCGTCGCCCGTCACTTCCTCACCGATCCAATCGGGTTTGTCGAAGGGAGCGTCCTCCGACGGGAGCTCGATTTCGGCCATCACCAGCCCTTCATTGTCGCCGAAGAATTCGTCGACCTCCCAGACGTACCCGTCGAACGGAATCTTCGTGCGGGTCTTGTCGATGATCGGCTTCTGCGCGAGCTCGTCGAGCATGGCTCGGGCGTCGGCGTACGGAATCTCGTACTCGTATTCGGGATGCGCAATGCCGCTCCCGCGTCCCTTGATCGTGAGAAATCCCTTGTCGCCCACGGTGCGCACGCGAACGGTCCGGTCGCGGTCGCTGCAGAGATAGCCCTGTGCATAGCGGACGGCCGGCGCGAGGCTCCGCCAGGCGTCTGACTTCACGAGAAACTTGCGTTCGATTTCAATGCCCATGATGCTGTTCCTTTATCGGGCGGGCGCCTCAAGCGCCGAAAGCACGGTCTGCACGAGCGCGAGGCGCTTTTCCGGCGTGGCGCCGCCCGCGTCGATTCTCAGCTTGTCGGGGCCGAGCATGCGCGTGTCCTTGCGAGACTGCAGGAAGCGGATGAGCGCCATCGGCTCGATGGCGGGGCTGGCCGTGAACGTGATGACGGTGGCGGTGTCCGCACAGTCGATCTTGCGCACGCCGAGCGCTTCGCAGCGAAGGCGAAGCTTGTGTATCTGCGTAAGCCTCTGAGCGGCTTCGGGGAGCTTCCCGTAGCGGTCGGCCAGAGATTCGGTCGTGCGGATGATGTCCTCGAGCGTGGTTGCGGACGAGAGCTCCTTGTAGAAGCCCAGGCGCTGCGAGACGTCGGAGACGTAGCTGCTCGGCAGAAGCGCCGGCGCGTGCAGCGTGATTTCCGTAGTCGGCACGAGCGGTCCCGTGAAGTCGGGGAGTTCGCCGCGCTTGAGCGCCTTGACGGCATTGGCGAGCATGCGGCTGTAGAGGTCGAAGCCGACTTCGGCGATTTCGCCCGACTGATGTTCGCCGAGCACCTCGCCTGCGCCTCGGATCTCAAGGTCGTGCATGGCAAGGTAGAAGCCGCTGCCGAGCTCTTCAAGAGACTGAATGGCTTCAAGGCGCTGCTTTGCCTGCTTGGTCGTGGCGCCAGAAGGCGGCGTGAGCAGGTAGGCATAGGCCTGATGGTGGCTTCGGCCGACGCGGCCGCGCAGCTGGTGGAGCTGTGCGAGGCCGAGCTTGTCGGCACGCTGCATGATGATCGTATTCGCGGTAGGAACGTCGATGCCCGTTTCGATGATGGTCGTGCAGAGCAGCAGGTTGAAGCGCTGCTGGTAGAACTCGCGCATGATGTGCTCGAGCTCGCGCTCGCTCATCTGGCCGTGCGCAACGGCGATGCGGGCTTCCGGGATCAGGGCGGCAAGCTGCTCGCGGCGGTTTTCGATCGTCTCCACCTCATTGTGGAGGAAGTACACCTGGCCTCCGCGCTTGAGCTCGCGGATGACGGCTTCGCGGATGAGGCCGGGTTCTTCTGCGTGAACGAAGGTCTTGACGGCAAGACGGCGTTCGGGCGCCGTTGCAATGACGGAGAAGTCGCGGATGCCTTCGAGGCTCATCGAGAGCGTGCGAGGAATCGGCGTTGCGGTGAGCGTGAGAACGTCGACTTCGGCGCGAAGCTTTCTGAGCATTTCCTTCTGGCGAACGCCGAAGCGGTGTTCTTCGTCGATGATGACGAGGCCGAGCCTGTTGAAGGACACCTTGTCGGTGAGAAGCTTGTGCGTGCCGATCACGATGTCGACCGTGCCGTCTGCAATGCCTTCGAGCGCCTTCGTCGTTTCCTTTCCGGTTCTGAAGCGGGAGAGTTCGGCGACGCGGACGGGCCACGGCGCGAAGCGGTCGCGGAAGGTCTGGGCGTGCTGTTCGGCGAGCAGCGTGGTGGGGCAGAGCACCGCCACCTGCTTGCCGGCCGAGACGGCGACGAAGGCCGCGCGGAGCGCAACTTCGGTCTTGCCGAAGCCCACGTCGCCGCAGACGAGGCGGTCCATCGTCTTGCCGGTCGTCATGTCCTTGAGGACGGCGCCGATGGCGGCCGCCTGGTCGGGCGTTTCTTCAAAGGCGAAGCCTTCGCAGAACGCATCGTAGTCGCTGACGTCGATGGGGAAGACGAAGCCCTTGCGGGTTTCGCGAAGCGCATAGAGGTGCAGGAGCTCGGCCGCGGTGTCGCGGACCTGCTCGGCTGCCTTCTTTCGTGCCTTTTCCCAGTCGCCGCGGCCAAGTGCGTGGAGCGGCGCATTTTCAGGATCGGCACCCGAGTAGCGCGAAATAAGGTGCAGATTGGCAATCGGCACGAAGAGCTTGGCATCGTTCTTGTAGTCGATGCGCAGAAGCTCGGCGTCGCCGTCCGGGGTCTCCATGTGCACGAGTCCCTGATAGCGGCCGATGCCGTGCTCAAGATGCACGACCGCGTCTCCGATCTTCAGTTCGGAGACGTCGCGTACGATCATTTCGATGTTGGTCGACTGGCGGTTGCGGCGAAGCCTGGAGCGCCTGGGGTTCGCGGCATAAAGCTCGCTTTCCGTGAGAATCGCGGTCTTCGGGTCGGCAAGAAGGCTGCCTGCAAAGAGCGGTGCGGCGACAAGGCCTACGGGCGCATCGCCCGCAAGGAAGTCCGCCCAGCTTTCGTATTCGGTGAAGTCAAGGCCGGACGCGCGGAATAGCTCGCTCATCGTGCCCATGCGGCCGATCGAGGTGGCGGCAATGAGCGTGCGGCGTCCGCGAGCCTTTTCGGTCGTCGTGAAGTTGATGAGGTTGGAGACGGGATTCTGGCTCTTGCGGTCGACGGCCACGCCCTTGAGGACGTTGGCTTCTTCAGGGCTGCCTTCCCGCCTGAAGGAGAAGCGCGCGAATTTGGCGAGGCTTGTGAAGAAGCTTTCGGACGTAAGCCAGAGTTCTTCGGGCTTCATCGCCGGACGGTCCTGGTCCGCTTCGAGCATGCGTTGTCGCGAAAGGGTTTCCTTCATGAAGCCGGCAAGCGCCGTCTGCACGTCGCCGACGAGCACAACGCGGGTCCCTTCGGAAAGATAGTCGGCGAGCGTGGCCGTTTCTTCGAAGAAGAGCGGCAGATAGTATTCGATGCCGGGCGGAAGAACGCCGTTGCCGATGTCTCGGTAGACAAGGCTCTTGCTCGGGTCGCCGGCGAAGCGCGTGCGCCAGCGCTGGCGGAATCCCGTGACGGCTTCGGGCGTGACCGGAAATTCGTGGCCCGGGAGCAGGCGTATTTCCTTGACTTCCTCCATGGAGCGCTGCGTCTCGACGTCGAACCATCGGATGGATTCGATTTCATCGTCGAAAAGGTCAAGGCGGAAGGGCTTGTCGGAGCCCATCGGGAACACGTCGATGATGCTGCCGCGAACGGCGAATTCGCCGGCCGCAAGGACCTGCTTGACGTTGGCGTAGCCTGCGGCTGCAAGATTCGAGTGCAGGCCTTCGACCGAAAGCGTGTCGCCGGGACGGAAGAAGAAGGTGTTGGCGCCCACGTAGGCGACGGGCGCCATGCGCTGGGCGGCCGTGACGGCCGATGCAATCACGACGTCGAGGCCCTTGGCGCCCGAGGTCATGCGGTAGAGCGTTTCAAGACGTTCCGAGACGATGTCCTCCTGAGGGGAGAGCACGTCGTAGGGGAGCGTTTCCCAGTCGGGAAGGCTTCTTACGCCGAGCGCCGGGCTGAACCAGGGAATTTCCTGCGCGAGCCTGAGGGCGTCGAGCGGATCGGCGCAGACGACGAGAAGCTTTTCATTTCTGGCGCGGCACTTCTCGCCCATTTGCGAGAGCACCAGGGCGTCCGAAGCCGCAGTGCCGATCGGCAGCACGTACTTGTCGCCGGGCCCGAACCGGAAGATGTCTTCTGAAATCTGGTCGGGAATTGCGCTTTGGGACATGGGAAGGCTCCGTTGAATCTGTCTTAATCGGAAGTGAAGATAGCATATTCCGAAGAAGCCAAAACGGGCGCATACGACGTAAAAGGACAATATGCCGTAGGATTATGGGAAGGCCGCCCGAGATTGCGCGCGGCCAAGGAGGCCGAAACCATGCTGAGAGCCAATCGATGCAGGCGTTATGCGGCGCGTTTGAAGGAACTCGTACATTGCACGCCTGTTGATCCGCTTCTTCTGACGGAAGGAGAGGTGACCGATCTTGCGTGCTGCTACGCGGACCGCACCCGTCCCACTGCCGCCGAATGCCTCCTCCATGACGACCGCTCGCCGGTCTGCCTCTTTTCCTCTCTTAAGCCCGCTCCTGAAACGATCTGGGATGAAGACCGGGCGCTTCTCACGCTTCTTCTCGAGCACTTCGATATTCGCCCGAACATGGAAATCGGGCTGGCCCTCTACACCGCCTCTCTCTGCCGGAGTGCAGGCCTTTCCGAATGCCCGGAAACCGAAGGCTGTGAACGCCCCGCTTTGCCCGAAGGCGCCGATCTCGGCGATCTGCTCGTTGCCTTCATGTTCCCGGAAAACGAAAATCCCGGCGTTTGGGAAACGCCGGGATTCGGAGTGTCTTGTGCGGCGGAGACCGCCGCAGGCTAGCATCGGTTAGAAGCGATACTGAGCCTGGATGCCGTAGACGTAGGCATCGAGCTTGCGGAACTTGCCGAGTTCTTTGTGAGTCTTTTCATCGTAAAGGCTGCGTTCGTGCACGCCGTGCAGATGCGCGAAGCCGATGTCCGTCTGGAAGTCCTTCGTCCAGTTGAAGGTGGAGCCGATGGCGAACCACCAGCGGTCGGCATCGGGAATCGTGCCGGAACGATAATACTTGTTGCCGATCGTGGACGTCTCATAGGCGATGCCGCCGCGAAGCGTCCAGAAGCTGTTGATGCGGGCATCGTAGCCGAGGGAGTACAGATACGTGTCCTTCCATTCCTTTTTGCTGCCGAGAGGCAGATTGTAAGGATTGTCAATGTCGAGAGACTTGAAGCCCGACCAGTCGGCCCAGCGGAAGGAGCCGTAGAGGCTCAGCCAGTCGTTGACGTCCCAGGCGGCAGAAAGAAGCGCCCAGGCGGGAGCGTCCATCGTGACGGAGGAGTCCATGGTGGTGGGGAACTCACCCCCGAATTTGCTATCTGTCTTGAGCTTGCCGGTAGCCTTGTGGTGCACGGCGGAGCGGTAGGATGCGCCGATGCGGATATTTTCAACAGGAGTCCACATGGCGCCGATGTTCCAGCCCCAAGCATCGCCCGAGAGCTTGGTGTGAGCCATGCCGGCACCGTAGGCCGTCCAGTTGAAGCCGAGATCGGCCTTCACGTATTGATAAGAGACGCCGGCGCCGAGAGAGAACTTGTCGGAGACCTTCCAGGCGACGGTCGGGTTGAAGTCATAGACTTCGATCTTGGCTTCAGTGCCGGCCTTGCTCTGTTCCCAGTTTTCACCGTATTCGGTGGAAAGACCGAACGGAACCGTGAAGCCGAAGCCGACCCAGGTCACATCATTGATTTGATGCGTCACGAAGAGATTGGGAACGGCTTCTTCCTGCTTGCGGCCGTTTTCGTCGTGAGTCTGGCTGGTGTTGTTGGAGTTGTAGTCGAGGTTGAGACCGACGCCGACAAAGCCGAACTGAGCCTGCGTGCCCTTGTGCTGAGTCATCGTGGCCGTGTTGTAGTAGAGGCCGGAAAGGTCCGTGCCGTCGACGCCCATGCCGGCGTAGGCGCGGCCGAGACCGAGAGCGGACTGTTCGGTCAGCTGGAAGCCGCCGGCCATCGCGGCGGAGGAAAAGGCAGAAGCCACGGCCGCAGCGGCTGCGGCGCGGATGAATTTCTGATGCAAGGTACGCTCCTGATATGAATAGCATTCGCGGCGAAAGTCGCGAGTCGGGGTCTTATATTCGTGTTATCCCGAACGAGGAGTGCACCCTAGCACAGGG
>JAXZEJ010000162.1:0-5899 GCA_037424205.1 bacterium
CTCTCGGGACTTTCACCCGCTAGAACGTGCCCATGCCGAGCACACATGAAAAAAGCTCCCGTCTTCCTGAGAAGGCGGGAGCTTTGTTTGGGACTAATGTCTCAGCGCGTCAATTACTTGGCGGCGAGGCGGCGCCACGTATCGACAACCGTGTCGGGATTGAGCGAGATGGACTCGATGCCCTGTTCCATCAGCCAGGCGGCGAAGTCGGCGTGGTCGGAAGGACCCTGGCCGCAGATGCCGACATACTTGCCGCGAGCGCGGCAGGCCTTGATGGCCATGGCGAGGAGCGCCTTGACGGCCGGATCGCGTTCGTCGAAGGACGCGGCGACGAGGCCGGAGTCGCGGTCGAGACCGAGGGCGAGCTGCGTCATGTCGTTGGAGCCAATGGAGAAGCCGTCGAAGTAGTCGAGGAACTGGTCGGCGAGGACGGCGTTGGACGGGATTTCGCACATCATGTTGAGGCGAAGGCCGTTGACGCCGCGCTTGAGACCGTGCTGTTCCATGATTTCGTTGACGCGCTTGGCTTCGTTGAGCGTGCGGACGAACGGAATCATGAGTTCGACGTTGGTGAGGCCCATTTCGTCACGGACGAACTTCATGGCGCGGCATTCCATCGCGAAGCATTCGGCGAACTGGTTCGAGATGTAGCGGGAAGCGCCGCGGAAGCCGAGCATGGGATTTTCTTCTTCCGGCTCATAGAGAGCGCCGCCGATGAGCTTGCGATACTCATTGGACTTGAAGTCGGACATGCGGACGATGACCTTCTTCGGATAGAAGGCGGCGGCGATGGTGGCCACGCCTTCGGCGATGCGCTTCTCGAAGAATTCCTTCGGGCTGGCATAGCCGGCGGAGAGGCGTTCGGCGGCGTCGCGGAGTTCGCTCGGAACGTTCGGGTAGTCAAGAACAACCTTCGGGTGAATGCCGATGTTGTTGTTGATGATGAACTCGAGACGGGCAAGGCCGACACCCTTGTTCGGGATGGCCTGGAACTCGAAGGCGAGCTGCGGGTTGCCGACGTTCATCATGATCTTGACCGGGATTTCCGGCAGGGCGCCGCGCTGAACTTCTTCAACGGCAACTTCCTGGATGCCTTCGTAGATGTTGCCCGTGTCGCCTTCGGCGCAGGACACCGTCACTTCGTCGTTTTCGCAGAGGCGTTCCGTGGCGTCGCCGCAGCCGACGACGGCCGGGATGCCGAGTTCGCGAGCGATAATGGCGGCGTGGCAGGTGCGGCCGCCGCGGTTCGTCACGATGGCGGAAGCCTTCTTCATCACCGGTTCCCAGTTGGGGTCGGTCATGTCCGTGACGAGAACGTCGCCAGCCTGAACGCGGTCCATTTCGGCAGCGCTTTCAACGATGCGGACCGGACCGGAGCCGATCTTCTGGCCGATGGCGCGGCCCTGGCAAAGCAGGCGGCCCTTGGACTTGAGCGTGTAGCGGAGCTGGACGTCGGCCTTGTTCTGCTGGGACTTGACCGTTTCCGGACGAGCCTGAAGAATGTAGATCTTGCCGTCGTTGCCGTCCTTGCCCCATTCGATGTCCATCGGACGACCGTAGTGCTTTTCAATGATGCGGGCGAAGCGGGCGAGCTCGATCACGTCTTCGTCGGTGATGGCGAACTGGCGGCGGTCTTCAGCCGGGACGTCGACCGTGCGGACCGTGCGGCCGGCGGACTTGTCGGATTCGAATTCCATCTTGATGAGCTTGGAACCGAGCGTCTTGCGGATGATCGGATACTTGCCGGCATCAAGGATGGGCTTGTGAACATAGAATTCGTCCGGGTTCACGGCGCCCTGGACCACGGTTTCGCCGAGGCCGTAGGAAGCGGTGATGAAGACGACCTGGTCGAAGCCGGATTCGGTGTCGAGCGTGAACATCACGCCGGCAGCGCCGCGGTCGGAGCGGCACATGCGCTGCACGCCGGCGGACAGGGCGACTTCAGCGTGCGTGAAGCCCTTGTGAACGCGGTAGGAAATGGCGCGGTCGTTGTAGAGGGAGGCAAAGACCTCCTTCATGTGCTTGAAGACGGCGTCGATGCCGACGACGTTGAGCACGGTTTCCTGCTGACCGGCAAAGGAGGCATCCGGAAGGTCTTCAGCCGTAGCGGAAGAGCGAACGGCGACGGAGATTTCCTCCTGACCGTCCTTGAGCCATTCATAGAATTCGCGGATTTCCTTTTCGAGCTCGGCGGGGAACGGAGCGGCTTCAATCCAGCCGCGGATTTCAGCGCCGGCAACGGCGAGAGCCTTGACATCGTCAACGTCGAGGGTGCTCAGACGCTGAGCGATGCGTTCTTCAAGACCGCCTTCCTTCAGGAAGAGGCGGAAGGCTTCGGCCGTGGTGGCGAAACCGTCCGGCACGCGAATGCCGGCGCTCGTGAGCTGGCTGAGCAGTTCACCAAGCGAAGCGTTCTTGCCGCCGACGCGATCGACGTCGGTCATGCGAAGCTGACTAAAGGGGAATACGTAACGACCCTGTACCATGCTTATCCTCTTAAGCCCCAACAGCCGGGGCGGTGGTTCAATTGTGGGGGATTTTACCCGTTCAGCGCACTTTATGGGCTGAAATATTGTGCAACCTGCAGTTTTTTTGATCCTGCACCGCAATTTCATGCGGTTTGGGTGACTCGTAATAGCAACAATTGACGGAACCTAAGCAGAACCTTGCCTCCATTGAGAACATCTAGGCACTACTGCCTAGCCGTCCGCAGGGCCGCCGTGATGCGGATAAAATGGCAGAAACCGTTTCGACACCCCTCCGAAACGGATCTTCGACCCACCATCCATAAGAGAGACAAGCCCCGTGGTCACTCAGCAGCTGCAGGACTTTGCGCGCCAGTCCGTCTTCGACGCGCTTTCCGCCATCTTTCTCCAGCCCGAAGAAGCCGACGCCTACGAGCGCTTCGCCGATGCAATGCAGGCCGCCGCAGGCCTCGCCGTCGAGCTCGGCGTCAATCCCGCTCCGTTTGAAGCCGTCCTCAACGCCGACGCTCCCGAAGCCCTCGAGCTTGAACGCGAATACGCGAGACTCTTTCTCGGCACCAGCGAAAACACGGTGCCGCTTGCCGAATCCGCCTGGCTCCACAAGGACGAAATTCCCCTTTCACAGCTCGAGTGCCGCAAGGCCTACGCCGACGCGGGCCTTGAAACGGCAGGCATTCTCGGTGTTCCCGAAGACCATCTCGGCCTGCAGTTCGGCTTTCTCACCGTGCTGATACTCAAGAGCGAGCCCAAGGCCGCCGCAGAATTCTTCGAAGCACACGCCTCCAAGTGGATTCCGGCTTTCGCCGCCGCCATCCGCGCCCGCGAGGACGCACGCTTCTACGCCCTTGCCGCCGGCGTTCTGGAAGGCGTCGCCGAAATCGAAGCCGCTCTCGCCCGCGACCTTTGATTCCGCAGGCCTCGACGCGCCGGGCGATTGTTATCAAACTTCCGTCATCACGCAAAAAACTTGGTAAACTAGCCGCTATTCCAAAAATGAATGGCGGCTGGTTAGACCATGATTTCACTTCACGACGCAGCTTCCGGGCTTCTCGCTTGAAGCCGACTGCGAGCTTCCGGGCGACGGCTTCACGGCCGTGCTCGGGCCTTCGGGCTGCGGCAAGTCGACGCTTGCCGGCAGCATTGCCGGACTCGTGAAGCCCGTCCGTGGAACGATTGCCGTCAACGGCCGCGTCTTTCATTCCGACAATCCGACCGTCGACCTCCCGGTGGAAAAGCGCGGCATCGGGTTCGTCTTTCAATCCCACCGTCTTTTTCCTCACCTCCCCGTTCGCGAGAATCTGCTCTTCGGTCAAAAGTTTGGCCGGCGCAAGCCTGCAGCCGATCCCGCACACCTTGTCGAAGTGCTCGGCATCGGTCATCTGCTCGACAGGCGACCGAACACGCTTTCGGGCGGCGAAAGCCAGCGCGCGGCGCTCGGCCGCGCCATTCTCGCAACCGAAACGCTCCTCATCATGGACGAGCCGCTCGCGAGCCTCGACGCGGAGCGAAAGGCCGAGCTTCTCGGCTATTTCGAACGCATTCCGGAGATCACGGGCATTCCCGTTCTCTACATCACGCATGCCGCCGACGAAGCCGAGCGGCTTGCCAAAACCGTTCTTCAGATGAAGGACGGACGCATCACGGGCATCACGCAATCGCCCATTTCTGACTGACTGCAAGGACTCCCCCGCCATGAAACTCAAGTCGCTTCTCATTTCCCTCGCCGCCGTCTCGGCTTTTGCCGCCGGCGCCTCCAATGCCGCTCAGGTCGTGGTCACGACCGGTGCGGGCTACGTCAAGATGGTCGACGCCCTCGCCTCCCTTTATCAGAAGGAAACGGGCGTTGCCGTTGAAAAGAGCTTCGGCGGCAACATCGGCCAGATGCTTGCCCAGGTCAAGCACGGCAACGGCGTCAACGTCGTCATCTCCGATGAAGCGACGCTTGCGAAGTTCGGCGACGATCTTGCCCCGGCCGCCCGCCGCCTCGGCGACACGCCTCTCGTTCTCGTCTGGCGCAAGGGCCTCAATCTTGAAAAAGCCGAGGACATCGCGCTCGACACCGTGAAGAGCGTCGCCTCTCCCAACCCGAAGGCCGCCATCTACGGCCGCTCCGCCGCGAAGTGGCTCAAGGCCGCCGGCCTTGAAGCCAAGGTTGCGCCCAAGCTCCAGGTCGTAGGCACCGTTCCGCAGGTCTATTCCTACGTAACGACCGGGAACATGGACGCGGGCTTCGTCAACCTCGCCGTTCTCAAGTCCGGCGCCGACAAGCTCGGCGGCCACATCGCCATCCATGACGAAAGCGCCGTCGTGCACATGACCGTTCGTCCGGTTCGCGGTGCGGAAGCCGATGCCGACGTGAAGGCCTTCATGGACTTCCTTGCCTCCGACAAGGCCAGGGCCGTGCTCAAGAAGTTCGGCATCCAGTAATGCCGCGCCTGCGATCAGAGTCCCGCCATGTTCAGCCTGATCCTTGAGGAACCGCAGCTTCTCTTCTCGCTTGCGCTCACCGCCAAGACGTGCCTCGTCACGCTTGCGCTCTTCCTTGTTGCGGGGCCGATCGCCGGCTACTACCTTGCAAGGACGTCCGGGCTCGCCCCGCGCGTCCTCGGCTTCTTCATCACGATTCCCCTCGTCTTTCCTCCCGTAGCGCTGGGCTACATGCTGCTTACGGTTCTCGGACGCACCGGCCTCATCGGGAGCTCCATCGAGCCCTTCGGACTCTCGCTCATCTTCAATGAAACGGCCGTGGCGCTTGCCGGCTTCATCGCAGGGCTTCCGCTCGTCGTGAGGCCCCTTCAGGCGGCCTTCGCCTCGCCCAAGCTCGTGGAGCTTGAGGAAGCCGCGCGCATTCACGGCGCCGGCAGCCGGGACGTCTTCCTGCACGTAACGCTCCCGCTCGTGAGACCCGGCCTGGCAGCCGCACTTCTTCTCGGATGCGCCCGCGTTTCGGGCGAAGTCGGCATCACGATGATGCTCGGCGGCAACATCTCGGAACGCACCAACACGCTCTCGCTTGAAATCTTCAACGCGGTCTCGCGCGCGGACTTCGACGCGGCCAACGCGCTCTGCCTTCTTCTGTCGCTTTTTGCCGCGCTCATCTTCCTCGCGGCCGAACTCCTCATGCGCAGAAGTCCCAGGCTGTAATTTCCAACCGCGGCAAACCCGCATCCGCATCGCCTCCTTGCGTGAGGTTCAGGTAGAATTGACGGATTACCCAATCCTTTTCTTTTATCCGCCATGACAGACACTCAGAAGTGCGATTCCTGCCGACAGATCTTCATTGTGAGCGACGGCACCGCCATTACCGCCGAAACGCTCGCGCATTCGATCATGACGCAGTTCCCCGACCTTGAATACCATCAGACGCGCATTCCGTTCGTCAATACGGTCGAAAAGGCGCTTGAAGTTGCAAA
>JAXZEJ010000163.1:0-15371 GCA_037424205.1 bacterium
CGCAATGATTGATACAAAAACTCAGCAGCCGAAGATCGTGAGCGAGCGAGCCGTTTCGTCATCGCAGACGGTTCGGCCGTTCTCACAGCGGACGCGGCCTTCAAGAATTGCGCGCACGCACTTCGGATAAAGCTGATGTTCATAAACGAGACCACGATGCGCAAGCGCGTCGGCATCGTCGGACGGCAGAACCGGAACAACGGCCTGGCCGATGATCGCACCGCCGTCAAGCACGGGAGTCACGAAGTGAACGGTCGAGCCATGCACGCGGCAGCCAGCGTCAATAGCACGCTGATGCGTATTGAGACCCGGAAAGAGCGGCAGCAGGGCCGGATGAATATTGAGGATCTTGCCCTCAAACTGAGAGACGAATCCTTCCGTCAGAACGCGCATGAAGCCCGCAAGCACGATCACGGCCGGATCGTAGCGGCGAATCACGTCGGCAAGTTCGGCTTCGAACGCTTCGCGGGAATCGTAGGCCTTGTGGTCCATGGCCACGGCCTCGATGCCAGCGGCGCGAGCGATGTCGAGCCCGGCAGCCTGGGGACGGTTGGAAATCACCGCTGCGATGCGAGCATTGCAGGCGGACTCCCAGTTTTCCTCGCGGGAGGTTCGAAGGATGGCTTCGAAGTTGCTGCCGCGTCCGGAAATAAGAATTACGATGTTCTGCATAGTGGCGTCATTCTAAACCAAAGACCGTGTCAGCTTCGGGCAGGGCTGAAGAAATTTTTCCGTATAATCGAAACTTTCCCTTACCTAGTGAAAGGCCGTTCCAGTCATGCACGTTTTCCGCGGTCTGCCTCATCCGCTTCTGCGCCGTCCGTCAGCCGTTGCCATCGGCAACTTCGACGGCGTCCATCTCGGTCATCAGGCACTTCTCGAATACGTCAAGGAAGCCGCGCATACGCGCGGTCTCGTTCCCTCCGTCGTCACCTTTGAACCTCATCCGAAGGACTTCTTCGGCCGCGGCGGCGAGGTGGCGCGCATCTCGACGCTCTACGACAAGGTGAACGCCATCCTCGAGACCGGCATCGAACGCATTTACATTCTGCCCTTCAACTCGCGCCTCGCATCCATGCCGGCCGAGTCGTTCGTGCGGGATGTTCTGCTTGAAGGACTTGACGCCTGCTGGGTTAGCGTCGGCCGCGACTTTCACTTCGGCGGCGACCGAGTCGGCAACGTCGAACTTCTTGAAAAGCTATCCCGAACGCTTCCGTACGAGCTTTTCATCGCACCAACCTTCTTTCACAAAGAAGCCCGCGTGAGCTCCTCCCGCATCCGCGAGGCTCTCGCCCAAGGTGATCTTTATGAAGCCTCACTGATGCTGGGCCGTCCCTACAGCATGACCGGCCGCGTCATTCACGGCGCGGCGCTCGGCCGCCAGCTCGGCTTCCCGACGCTCAACATGGCACCGATTCCGCCGGGCAGTCATTCCCGTCCCGCAGTGAACGGCGTCTTCGCCGTCCGCATCCACGGTCTCGGACCGGCCGTTCAGAACGGCGTCGCCTCGATCGGCGTCAAGCCCACGGTTGCCACCAACGGCCGCTGGCTGCTCGAGACGAATGTCTTCGACTGGCACGGCGACGCATACGGCCGCATCATCGCGGTCGAGTTCGTCGAGCGCCTGAGAGGGGAGAAAAAGTTTTCCGGTCTTGAGGAACTCAAGGCCGCCATTGAATCCGACGCAGAACGTGCCCGCCGGATTCTCGGATGCGTTCAGCCCCTCACTGACGCACCGCTTCCAGAAGGCATGAACCTTTAATTTTTTACCTGAAGAGCCCGAGGGGGCCAGGAGTATTGACCATGGCAAACGAAGCCGGATCCGCCGATACCAAGAAATATCCGCTCAACCTTCCCGACACACCGTTCCCGATGCGCGGCAACCTGCCCAAGCGCGAACCGGAATGGATCAAGGAATGGGATGAGAAGCACATCTACCACCGCATCATCGACGCCCGCCGCGACGCCAAGAAGTTCATTCTTCATGACGGTCCTCCCTATGCCAACGGCAACATCCACGTCGGTCACGCCGTCAACAAGATCCTCAAGGACATGATCCTCAAGGAAAAGACTCTTGAAGGCTTCCAGGCTCCGTACGTTCCGGGCTGGGACTGCCACGGCATGCCGATTGAAGTGCAGATCGAAAAGATGCACGGCAAGAATCTCCCCGTCGACAAGATGCAGAGCCTTGCCCGCGCCTACGCTCTTGAACAGAGCAAGCTCCAGCTGGCCGACTTCAAGCGCCTTGGCGTGCTCGGCGACTGGGAAAATCCCTATCGCACGATGAAGTTCAAGAACGAAGCCGAAGAAATCCGCGCTCTCGCCAATGTCGTGAAGAAGGGCTACGTTTATCGCGGCCTCAAGCCCGTTAACTGGTGCTTCGACTGTCAGTCCGCTCTGGCCGAAGCCGAAGTCGAGTACAAGGACAAGAAGAGCCACACGATCGACGTCGCCTTCGAACTCTCCGACGAAGACCACGGCCGCCTTGAAGAAATCTTCGGCTGCAAGATCGAAAAACCCTGCTTCAACGTCATCTGGACGACGACGCCGTGGACGATTCCTGCCAACCAGGCTCTCAACATGAATCCCGAGCTCGAGTACGGTCTCTACGACGTGGGCGACCGCCTCCTCATCCTCAGCACCGGCCTCGCTGAAGCCGCGCTTGAACGCTACGGCTTCAAGGGCGAAAAGGTTGCCGAAGCCATGGGCGACAAATTCGAGCTCGTCCGCTTCCGCCACCCGCTCTGGCATATTCATGAAGGCTATCGCCGCTTCTCCCCGGTCTACCTTGCCGACTATGTCGACTCGACGGCCGGCACCGGCATCGTGCACTCTGCCCCCGCCTACGGCGTGGACGACTTCATCTCCTGCAAGAAGCACGGGATGACGAACGATCAGGTGCTCACCCCGGTGATGGGCGACGGAACCTACTCCGAATCTCTTCCGCTCTTCGGCGGCCTCAACATCTGGGCCGCGGCCGACAAGATCTGCGAAACGATCGCCGTTGCAGGCAACCTGCTCTCCCACGGCTCGATCGTTCACAGCTACATGCACTGCTGGCGCCACAAGACGCCGCTCATCTATCGCGCCACGAACCAGTGGTTCGTTCGCATGGATGCTCCGAACGCCGACACGCGCGGCGTGCTCGACACGAAGCCCAGCGAAAAGTCTCTGCGTGAAGCGGCTCTCGAATGCGTCAAGGCCACGAAGTTCTTCCCGACCTGGGGCATCAACCGCCTCTACGCAATGATCGAAAACCGCCCCGACTGGTGCATTTCCCGCCAGCGCAACTGGGGTGTTCCGCTTCCCTTCTTCATGCACAAGGAAACGGGCGATCTGCATCCGCGCACCCTTGAAATCATGGAAGAAGTTGCCAAGATGGTCGAGGAAAAGGGCATCGAAGCCTGGGCCACGGCCAAGCCCGAAGACTTCCTTTCCGCCGATGAAGCCGCCAACTACGTGCGCTCCACCGACATTCTCGACGTTTGGTTCGACTCCGGCGTCACGCATTACACCGTGATGCGCGGCAGCCATGCCGGCGAGCTCGGCTGGCCGGCCGACCTCTACCTCGAAGGCTCCGACCAGCACCGCGGCTGGTTCCACTCCTCGCTCCTCACGGGCACGATGATCGACGGCCGTGCTCCCTACAACATGCTGCTCACCCACGGCTTCGTCGTTGACGAAAAGGGCGAGAAGATGTCCAAGTCCAAGGGCAATGTCGTCCGTCCGCAGGAAGTGAACGAAAAATTCGGCGCAGAAATCCTTCGCCTCTGGGTCGCCTCCACCGACTACTCCGGCGAACTTCGCCTCGGCCAGACGATTCTCAAGCGTGTTGTCGAAAGCTACCGCCGCGTGCGCAACACGTTGCGCTTCCTGCTTGCCAACACGTCCGACTTCGATGCTTCGAAGGATCTGGTTCCGGTCGAAAACCTTCTCGAGCTTGACCGCTGGGCTATCGCCTATACGGAAAAGTTCCAAAAGGAAATGCTCGCCGAATACAGCGAATTCCGCTTCCACAACGTCGTTTCTCTCCTTCAGACGTTTGCTTCGGCCGACCTCGGCAGCTTCTATCTCGACGTGCTCAAGGACCGTCTCTACACGACGGCGCCGGACTCCGCCGCCCGCCGCTCCGCTCAAACCGCCCTCTGGTACATCACGAAGACGCTTCTTCGTCTGATGGCCCCGATTCTCTCGTTCACGGCCGAAGAAGCCTTCAAGGTCTTCTCGCCCAACGAAAGCGAAACGATCTTCACGGAACGCTTCGAGCCGCTTCCCGAAGTGGCCGGCGCCGAAGCCCTTCTCGCCAAGTGGGATGCCATCCGCACGGTTCGCGCCGACCTGCAGAAGAAGATTGAGGAGCTCCGCGGCGAAGGCCTCGTCGGCTCCTCGCTCCAAGCCGTCGCCCGCATCGAGGCTGCTCCCGCCGTCTACGACGCTCTGGCGTCTCTCGGCGACGAGCTCCGCTTCGTGATGATCGTCTCCGCAGTCGAACTTGCGAAGTCCGCCGACGAAGAAACGCATTTCAGTGTTGGCGCCTCGAAGGAAGCCAAGTGCGAACGCTGCTGGCACTACGTGCCGGGCATCGGCAGCGATGCCGAGCATCCGACGCTCTGCCCGCGCTGCGCCAGCAATCTCTTCGGCGCCGGTGAAAAGCGTCTCTTCGCCTGACGAGCCGCTTAGAGGAAGCACGCATGACGGATGCCGCCCGCCCGACAATCGCGAAATTCGCCGCCTGGCTCTGCCTGGGATTTCTCATCCTCTGCATTGATCAGGCGACGAAGATCTGGTTCGAGCTTAACTTCTCGCTCGGCGAAGCCCTGCCGGTCTGCACCGGATTCAATCTGGTTCTGGCGCACAACACCGGCGCGGCCTTCTCGTTCCTTGCCGATGCGGGAGGATGGCAGCGATGGGCCTTTGCAGCTCTTGCCGCCGCCGTCATCATCGCCATGATCGTGCTTCTCGCGCGCAACAACCACCGTTCTCTGCTGAGCCTCTCGCTCACGCTCATTGCGGCAGGCGCATTGGGCAACATGATCGACCGCACGATCTACGGTTACGTCGTCGATTTTCTCGACCTCTACTGGCGGGGCTGGCACTGGCCGGCCTTCAATGTCGCCGACATCGCCATATGCGGCGGCGCCTTCTTCCTGATCCTCGATGAACTGAGAAGCGGGCGAAGATAAGATTTTGCGGGCATCACGCCACCGTTCAACGGGCTCGGATTCAAAAAGATCCGAGCCCGTTTTCTTTGCCCCCGACATTCCCCAACACTTCCCTTGCAAGTTTTTGTAGCGACGCCCCCGCACAATCGGCCTGCAAAGTACAATCAGCTTGAAACCCCTGTTCCTGCAACGTTCTTCTTACGCGCAATACGAATCTCCTATGGAACACTCCCTCCCTCTCATCTCGACTCTCGTCATCGCCTTCAGCCTTGCACTCGTGTTCGGCTTTCTGGCTGAGCGCCTCTTCAAGGCGCCGCCGCTTGTGGGCTACCTTCTCGCAGGCATTGCCGCAGGCAAATACACCCCCGGCGTCTTTGCCGATGCCTCCCTTGCCTACCAGTTGTCCGAAATCGGCGTCATGCTGCTGATGTTCGGCGTGGGCCTTCACTTTTCCGTACGAGACCTGATGAACGTTAAGGGCATCGCCGTTCCCGGCGCAGTGCTTCAGATGTTCATCGCCACCTTGCTCGGCGGACTCGTCGCGCATTTCGTCTGGAAGTGGCACTGGGGAGACGCGCTCGTTCTCGGCATGTGCCTTTCCTGCGCCTCGACGGTCGTGCTTCTAAAGGCTCTCGAGGTAAGGGGCATTCTTCAAAGCATGGACGGTCAGATTGCCGTCGGCTGGCTTGTGGTTGAAGACGTTGCCACGGTGCTCATTCTCGTGCTTCTGCCTCCGCTTGCCGGTCTTCTCGGCTCCGACGCAGCGCCCGGCATCACAGGCAAGGACATTGCCGTTCAAATTGCCATCACGATCGGCAACGTCATCGCCTTCATCGCCGTCATGATGCTGGTCGGCCGACGCGTTCTGCCGTGGCTTATGGCTCAGGTGGCCCGCACCGGCTCCCGTGAACTCTTCACGCTGTTCGTGCTTGCCGTTGCCGTCGGCATCGCTTACGGAGCTTCCGCCATCTTCAACGTCAGCTTCGCCCTCGGCGCCTTCTTTGCCGGCATGGTGATGCGAGAATCCAAGTTTGCCCATCGCGCGGCAACCGAATCCCTGCCGCTTCAGGATGCCTTCTCAGTGCTCTTCTTCGTCGGCGTCGGCATGCTCTTTGACTGGCACATCCTCGTTGAAGCTCCGTTCTCCGTGCTTACCGTGCTGCTCATCATCATGCTCGGCAAGAGCATTGCAGCCTTCGGTCTCGTCTATGCGCTGCGATATCCGCTTCACACTGCCATTACGGTCGCGGCCTCCCTTGCGCAAATCGGTGAATTCTCGTTCATTCTCGTCGGTCAGGCTCAGGGACTCGGTCTGGCAACCGCCTACACCGTCAACCTCATTGTCGCCGCCGCCATTTTGTCGATTGCCCTCAATCCGGTCGTCTTCAGCTTTATTCCCGCCATCAGCAGAGAAATGACGTCCCGTTGGGCATGGGCACGCACTGCCGCGCTTCGCGAGGCGCCCTTCGAGCGAGTCTCTGAAGAAACGCCTGTTGAAATCCTCCACAATCAGATCGTCATTACCGGCAAGAGCCGCCTGCTTCTTCCGCTGGCCAGCGAACTTCACAAGACCGGAACAGCCGTGGTAGCCATCGTGCAGGACCACGATCTCGCCACCAAGCTCGACGAACTGGAAGTCACGGTCATCGTTGGCGATCCCACCGATCCGCAGTCCATGATCGCGGCCCATCTCAAGAATGCCGGCATGCTGATGATTCTCGACAATTCGACCACATCGCTGCACATTGCCGAAGCCGCCCGTGCGGTTAAAGGCGATACGCCCATCACGATCGTATCGCCCGATCCCGGCATCTGGACCGACGTGCCCGGCATTGACGGCGTGAGATTCGTCAGCAGCTACGATTGCGCAGCCGAGAAGATCACACTCGACGTGAATCAGGCCTTTACCGAACACGCTCCCGTCGGCACCATCATCAACACAAAGCTTGCCGAAGCGGCCGCTCGTGAAGAAGAACGAACCGAAGTTGCCGAAACCAGGACCGAAGACGTTTCTGCCAAAGAAACTCCCCTTCAGCCTGAAGCCGACACGCCGATAAAAACCGAAGAAGCGCCTGCCTCTCCGGCTTTTGAAGCTCCGGTTCATCAGGATGCCGTCCCTTCCGGCAACGTCGGCACTCCATCCAATGAATCCCCCTCCGATGAATCGAATGACGGCAGCACGGCTCTTTCCGACAAACCTTTGGAAGAAAAGACTTCCGAAGCCGATGCTTCTCAGAAAAACAATCAGCCGGAAGACAACCGCAAGCGCTCGGGCTTTTTCGGCTTCTTCAACCGCAAATAACGTTTGCCTCATCCGCTAAAATGATCCAACGCGGTCTTCACTTTCCGTGAAGGCCGCGTTTTTTTCTTTTGGAGACTCCCATGACAACACTGCGAAGCGTCACGCTGGCCGTAACGGGCGGAATCGCCGCCTACAAATGCTGCGAACTCGTTCGCGGCCTCAAAAAGGCCGGCATAGACGTGCGCGTTGCCATGACTGAGCACGCAACCGCCTTCGTCGGTCCCGTTACCTTCGAAGCGCTGACCGGACATCCCGTGGCACTCACGGAATGGGCTCCGGGTCCTCAGGGCTCCATGCCTCACATCGAGCTCAACCGCTCCAGCGACCTGCTCATCGTGATGCCCGCCACGGCGAACATCATTGCCAAGGCCGCCCGCGGCATTGCCGACGACCTTGTCTCCACCATGATCGCTGCAAAGCGCCAGCCCGTTCTATTCGTGCCCGCCATGAACCGCTTCATGTGGGAAAATCCCGCAAACCTTAGGAATGTCGAGCAGCTCCGTCGCGACGGCGCTCTCTTTGCAGGTCCCGCCTGCGGCTTCCAAGCCTGCGGCGATGTCGGCGCCGGCCGCATGATCGAGCCTTCCGAAGTCCTCGATCTGCTGCCCGGCCTGCTTTCTCCGAAGCCCCTCGCCGGCAGGCGCATGATCGTGACGGCCGGTCCCACGTTCGAACCCATTGACGATGTTCGCGGCATAACCAACCGTAGCTCCGGACTTCAGGGCTTTGAAATCGCCCGCGCCGCCCGCGATGCTGGCGCCGACGTAACGCTCATCTCCGGTCCCGTCACGCTTTCCACGCCCTTCGGCGTTTCCCGCATCGACGTCACCACGGCAGCCGAGATGCTTGCGGCAGTTGAAAACGTTCTGACCCCGTCCGGTGCAGATGTCTTTGTCGGCGTTGCAGCCGTTGCCGACTGGCGCATTGCCAATGTCGTACACGGCAAAATGAAGAAAATCGACGGTCGTCTTCCCGAGCTTCGCTTTGAAGAAAATCCTGACATTCTCCGTACAATCGGCGAACGCACCGACGTCAGGATCAAAGTCGGCTTTGCAGCCGAAGCCGAAAATCTCGAGTCCTATGCCAGAGGCAAGTGTCTCTCAAAACATGCCGACCTGATCGTCGGAAATGTGGCGCGAAGCGCCATTGGCAGTCCGGACAACAGCGTGCTCTTCGTGACGCCCGACAAGGCCGAAGCCTACGGGCCCGCCTCCAAGCGTGAAGTCGCTGTCGAGCTTGTCAGCCGCATTGCCAACCTGATCAATTCCTAACCACATCCCTGAAAAACCATGCAGATTGACGTCAAAATTCTCGATGAACGCATGCGCGAGCGCATGCCCGCCTATGCCACCTCCGGCAGCGCCGGCCTTGACCTGCGCGCCCTTCTGGACGAACCGATCGTCATCAACCCCGGAGAAACCGTTCTGGTGCGCACCGGCCTCGCCATTCACATCGGCGATCCCGGCTACGCAGCCCTGATTCTCCCACGCTCCGGTCTTGGTCACAAAAAGGGCATCGTGCTCGGCAACCTTGTCGGTCTCATCGACAGCGACTATCAGGGTGAACTGATGATCTCGACCTGGAACCGAGGCCAAGCCCCCTTCACGCTCGAACCCTTCGAACGTCTCGCCCAGCTCATGATCGTTCCCGTCATGCAGGCGAACTTCAACATCGTCGATGACTTCGACAAGAGCGAGCGCGGCGAAGGCGGCTTCGGCTCCACCGGCCGCGCCTGATCACTTCAAGCCATCAAAGAAAAAATCGGCCTCCAAATGGAGGCCGATTTTTTTCTATTCAGTCCAGCAGAATCCGGCGTCAGTCGCGCTCTTCCCAATCCTGCTCGTCCTCTTCATCCTCATCATCCCCAAAGAGAATATCGTCGAGCGCCTGATGGTCCTCTAGCGAAAGACCGTTCTTCTGATCGAGTCCGAGAGAATTACCGGAGTTCACAACGAACATCGGACGACGTTCGGACGAGAAACTCACCTCGACTCGAGCACCGGCTGCATCCTCATACCCGGGAATATCGTTGGCAAGCCAGCCCTCCCCCGTCAACCGATCGGCCGCCGGAGTCTGGAAAGCCTCCAAATAGGCGTCGTGAAGAGACCGGTCAACCTCAATCCAGCAGCCCCATGTAAAGCTTGCATCCTTTTCATATGCAAGCGGCACCTCAATCACGCCGAAGAGATAGGTGCGCCCGTCCATCTTGGCAAAATCTTCCGTATGGACGGCGCCGCGGCGATATCGCTCGAGCGAATCAAGCATCCAGATTTCATCCGGAAGCTTCATCTGAATGTCGCGGCAGAGCTCGTTGGCTTCAGTCATCAGGCTTCTCCTTCAAGGCCGTCATCAGACAATTGAGACGGATTCTGTTCATTGTAATCGGCTTTCGGAATCTCGAAAACCACCTCCTCCCCGCCGGCATTCTTCCGAATGTCGAAGACGACTCTGCCGCCCTTGGACAGACGGCCGAAAAGGAGTTCCTCAGCAAGCGGACGTCGAACCTTGTCCGCGATCAGACGACGCATCGGACGTGCGCCCATATGCGGATCGTATCCATGTTCTGCCAACCAGGCGCGGAAGGCCTTGGAATAGTCCGGATCCACATCGCGTGCCCTGAGCTGATCCGTAAGTTCGGCGAGGAACTTGTCCACAACGGATGCGATAGATTCAACCGAAAGCGGCGCAAAGCGCACAATGGCATCAAGCCTGTTGCGAAACTCCGGCGTAAACGCCTTTTTAATGGCCGCACCGTCGTCTCCCGTTCGGCTTCCGCCGAAGCCGATGGTGCTTCTCTCCATGTCGCGAGCACCGACGTTGCTCGTCATGATGAGCACCACGTTGCGGAAGTCGGCCTCGCGGCCCGAGGCGTCGGTGAGCTTGCCGTGGTCCATGACCTGAAGCATCAGATGGAAGAGCGACGGATGCCCCGTCTCCCTTTCGTCGAGCAGCACACCCCTGGAGGGATGCTTCGTCACCTGTTCGGTAAGAAGACCGCCTTCGCCATGTCCGACATAGCCCGGAGGCGAACCAATGAGACGGCTGATCGTATGCGATTCGGCATACTCCGACATGTCAAAGCGCAACAGCTGCACACCCAAGGCCTTGGCCAGCTGCCGAGCCACCTCGGTCTTGCCCACGCCCGTCGGCCCCGTAAAAAGGAACGAGCCAACCGGACGTTCCGGATTGCCAAGACCGGAACGAGAAACGCGAATTGCAGACACGATCCTATCGATCGCTTCGTCCTGTCCGAAGACAGCTGAACGAATGATCTTGTCAAGCGAAGCAAGTTCGCCGTGCTCGCTCTCAGAAATCTGCTCGGCCGGAATGCGCGCCATGCGGGCAACCAATTCAGGCAGCTTCTGCGCTCCCACATCAACCGGCGTATCGTCGCCGGGCTCGCGATTCATGCGTGCGGCGCCGCCAAGCTCATCCACCAAATCAAGCGCCTTGTCGGGGAAGGGCCTGTCAGTGATCCACCGATCGGCAAGAGCAACAGCCCGTTGAGCCACATCCGGCGCATAGCGAACGCCGTGATACTGCTCGAACTTGGAAATCACCCCCGTCACGATCCGCAGAGCTTCGTCTCTGGAAACCGGCGCGAGCTCCACCGTCTGCAGACGACGCGTAAGCAGATCGTCCTTGCTGAAGGTCTGACGCCACGCGCGGAACGTCGACGTCGTGATGAGGCGAAGCGAATCATCGCCGGCCAGATGACCGAGCGCGTTGTATTCCTCCTGCGAATTGCCGTCGGTGCCGTTGATCAGCATGTGCAGATTGTCAATGAAAAGGACGGCCCCCGGCACCTTCTTGATGACGGAGACGATTTCAGACAACTTTTCTGCAAAGGCACCCTTGTAGCGCGTGGACATCGAAGAAGCGTTGAGAGCAAAAATGCGCAGGCCCTTGAGTGCGGGCGGAACGCGTCCCTCATGAATGCGAAGCGCAAGCCCCTCCACAAGCGCCGTTTTGCCAGCGCCGGTCTCACCGAGAATCAAGGGCTTGTTCTTTCGACGGCAACAGAGGATTTCGCAGATGCGCATCACTTCCATGTCACGGCCGATCAGCGGATCGAGCTCGCCCTTCGCCGCAGCAGCGCTCAGATCGCGCGTGCACCCCTGCAGATACTTCTCCTCCCGGCTCAGCCCGCCTGCCTGAGGCTTGGCGGACTTTTCATCCGAAGCCTCATCCGATCCGGCCTCATCAGGATCGCGGCCGGCGATTTGATCGGCAATGCGACGAATCATTTCCTGCAGCGCACCTGAAGTTGCGTCATCCTCGTTGAGATTGATATGCACAATCTTCGGTCCCTGCAAGTCATCCTTGGCGTCTCCAACCGCATTGACAACGGCGGGCGTTTCCTGTGCTTCGGCTTCCGATTCATCTTCCGCCCCCTCATCATCCGGTACGCCGAGAAGGAATTCGTCAAGGAAGTCCGCCATAAATTCGGTCGTCGAGGGCGGCGTCAAGGCATAGATGCCCTGAGAGCCATGAAGAACCGCGTCTCGACGACGAAGTTCCGGCAGCGTAACCCCGGCCTGATCCCAAGCCTTCGAAAGCACGGAGCCGGACTGCATCACAGTCTTGATGGCAATGAGAATGTCATAAACATCGATCACATGGCAGGCACGGCCGGAACTCAGCACGTGAATGCCGGCATTGGCTAGCCACGAAACGACTCCCGGGTGATCAATGCCGTCAAATTCGGGAAGTTCCGCGAGCGACAAAGCCTCGCAGGCCTCCACCTTTCGGCAGACATCCGCAGCCTTCGAGAGCCATGCCCGGTTGACTTCCTCAAACCGCTCCACATCAAAGCCCGCCTGAAATAGCGCATCAAGCGTCGCCTGATGGCGGCAAAGGAAGGCAAGAAAGAGAAGCGGCGTCCAGTCATCGCTGGATTCATGCGCGCAAAAGAGCGTGGATCTGACGATTTCCTCCACGGCATCCTGAAAACGATATTCCGTCATAAGCTGTTCCGGGCAATCAAAAAGTGGTGTCGCCGCCTTCGGCGGGCACGGCCACGCAGGTGAAGGGATAGCCGTCCCTGCGAGCCTCGCTCATGCATTTGGCGGCGAGTCGAAGCGCCTTGACGCGCGGATAAAAACCCGCAACGCCGCGCCCCTGCTGATGAACGCTTCGCGTCACTGCAAGCGCATCATTGGGCGTGCGTTCAAAAATGCGAATGAGCACATCGATCACCCAGTCAAAGGGCGTGTAGTCGTCATTCATCAGAACCACCATCCATCGATCCGGCGCTCTTTCCTCGCTTCTTGCCTTTTCCGCGGCCGTGCCGCAGGAAGAATCAACAGTCATTACTGCTTTCCCAAGTATGTGATGCGATCGCACCAAAAGCGATCGACTTTGAACGAGACATTACCACACCTCGTTCCCCAACCCGTCCCTCAATACGGCAAAGGGCGCCTTCCTGCGAAGACGCCCCACGATGCCGATCAAAACATTTTCACTTATTCAGCGAAATTCCGCTGTGCAAACTCCCAATTCACGAGCTTTTCAAAGAAAGCATCAATGAACTTCGGACGGGCATTGCGATAGTCAACGTAGTAGGCATGCTCCCAAACATCAAGCGCCAGAAGCGGCTTCTGGTCGCCGGTGAGCGGCGTTCCGGCATTGCTCGTATTGACAATGCCAAGGGTGCCGTCGGCATTCTTGACCAGCCAGGTCCAGCCGGATCCGAAATTGCCTGCAGCCGAAGCCGAAAATGCCTTTCGGAAGGCGTCATAGGAACCCCAGACGGCATTGATTGCCTCAAGAAGCTCGCCTTCGGGTTCACCGCCGCCCTGCGGCTTGAGCCCCTGCCAGAAGAAGGTGTGATTGAAGACCTGAGCCGCATTGTTGAAGATGCCGCCCGTCGAGGTGCGAATGATCTCTTCAAGGGACTTGCCTTCAAAAGGCGTGCCTGAAACCAGATTATTGAGATTCGTGACATAGGCCTGATGATGCTTGCCCCAGTGGTATTCCAGGGTTTCACGACTCATGGCGGGCTCGAGAGCATCGAGCGCATAAGGAAGAGCTGGCAGAGTGAACATGATGTTGTCTCCCCCCGAACTTGTCGGGATTTGAATTTCGATAAACCCAGTTTATCATGAACTACGCACCAATAAAGTCTTTAAATATTTGGATACAACCTTTCCTGTTGCCGGCACCACGTGATTTGCTGATGCCTTCAAATCAGAGCGCCTCAGCCTTTCTGCGACCGTCGGCAAACCAGAGCGTCAGTTCATCTCCCGGCGCGATTTCAGAAGCCGCCGAAACTGTTTCGCCGTTGAGCTCGACTCTGGCATATCCAAGCTTCAGAGGCTTATCGGGATCCATGCCGGCAAGCGCGTGACCCAATGCACGAAGGCGCAGAGACGCCTCGTCCAGACGTCTTTCCATGTCAGGAAGCCTTCCTTTGAGAAGCTTGAGCTCCATTTCCTTTCGATAAGCCGTCCGGTCAAAAGCTGCCGAAAGTCCGTTCGCCGCCTGAGTCACGCGCAAAGTCTTCGTGCCGCAAGCGCGCTCCGACGCACGATCGAGCATCTTGTCCAATGAGGCCAGACGCACGGTTTTGGCTCGCAGCACGGCATCCGGAGACTGAAGGCACTGAGCAGAATAATCAAGCCTTCTCGTTCGCTCGTTCATGAATCCGTCCACAGTCTCGTCAAGCCTTCGTGCGATCCCCGCCACCTGTGCCTGACGTCTCTTAGGAAGCCCGGACAGCCCGTTCAGCCCGGCAGACGCAGTCGTCAGGCGGGATGTGCGCCCCAGCAAACAGCCCGAAGCCAGACGCTCAAGCATCGCTGCCCGACGATTGAGATCCTCTTCCCATCGAGAGACGAACCCGCCTTGCCGCATCAGCCGTCCCTCGAGCTGATCGAGAGTCTGAGCCGCATCGTCCGCCTTTCGATCGACGGCCAGCGTCAGCCGATCGTCAAAGTCATCCAGAAGCGAACGCCAGTAATGAATGTCGGGGCCCACATGCTCTGCAGCAGCGGTCGGCGTCGAAGCACACGCGTCGGCAGCCAGCGCAGCCAGCGTTTCATCCGACTCATGCCCGATGCCCGCGATGACGGGCGTCCTCAAGGTTCTCAGCTTTCTCACCAGACGCTCATCGTTGAAGGCGTTCAGATCTTCAAAGGAGCCTCCTCCGCGCACGAGCAGTATGACGTCCGCTCCAACAGCGTCTGCCCGATCAAGCGCAGCCATGAGCGACGCCGGCGCCAGCTCTCCCTGCACATAGGCCGGCGACAGAAAAAGCCTTATCCAGGGCGTGCGCCTTTCAATCGTGCGTCTGACATCCTGCAGCGCTGCGGCCTGTGCGCTTGTCACGACAACCACGTTCTTCACGAAAAACGGCAGTCGCTTCTTCAACTCCGAAGCAAAGAGCCCCTCAGCCGACAAGCTCGTCTTCAAACGCAGGTATGCCTCGTAGAGGGCGCCCGCCCCGGCATGACGCCAGTCGGACACCTTGATCTGAAGATCGCCGCTTTTTGCATAGACGTCAACAGCTCCCGACACCTCGATCCTGTCGCCCGTTCTGAACGTCGCCGGATGACGTCGGGAATTTCCTGCAAAAAAGGCGCAGCGAATCGATGCGTCACGCTCCTTGAGCGTGAAGTAAACATGCCCGGAAGGAGGCATGGACAAGTTGCTCACCTCGCCGGAGATCCACAATCCGCCAAGCATGCCGCCAAGCACGCCACGAATTCTCGTCACCGCTGCGCCAACTCCGATTACGTTTTCCTGTTCGGAAACGGTTTGTCTCGTCATTGCCCCTGAACGTACGGGCGCGGGACGACTGAAGCATTCATCATCAAAAAGAAAAGGGTATTCGGGAATAAAACCCCTGTGCATAAGCCTGTGGATAATGATCGGAGTCTACCAACGGCATTTTACCCTTTGATTTT
>JAXZEJ010000164.1:0-9108 GCA_037424205.1 bacterium
CGGGATCGTCTTGTGAATACGGAAAAATTCCATGATGTTATCCCCTCATCAGCGAGCAGTCTTCTCGGAGTCCGGACGCCAGATCTGACCGATATGAACAGTCGTCAGCTTCTTCTGACGGCCGTAGATCAGATTGATCATCGAACGGGAAACCACGACCGACGTGAAAATCGAGGTCATGATGCCAAGGCAGTGCACCACGGCAAAGCCGCGGACAGGGCCGGAGCCGAAGATCAGAAGCGCCAGACCGGCGATCAAGCTCGTGATGTTCGAGTCAAGAATCGTTGCAAAGGCACGGTCATAACCTTCGCTGATGGCTGTCTGAGGCAGTCGGCCGACACGAAGTTCTTCACGAATGCGTTCGTTGATAAGCACGTTCGAGTCAACGGCCATGCCGAGTGTCAGGGCAATAGCGGCAATGCCCGGCAGCGTCAGCGTAGCCTGAAGCATCGAGAGAAGCGCAATGAGAAGCATCACGTTGCAGACGAGCGAGGCGGCGCTCACAAGGCCGAACACCTGATAGTAGACAGCCATGAAGATCGCAATCACGATGAAGCCGTAGAGCGTGGACTTGAAGCCTGCGGTAATGTTGGCTTCGCCAAGCGACGGACCAATCAAGCGTTCCTCAACAATTTCCATCGGAGCAGCCAGAGAGCCGGCACGCAGCAGCAGAGCCGTATCGGTTGCCTCAACGGTCGTCATGCGGCCTGAAATCTGAACGCGACCGCCGCCAATTTCCTGACGAACGACAGGCGCCGTCACGACTTCGCCCTTGCCCTTTTCAAAGAGGATGATGGCGATGCGCTTGCCGACATTGTCACGAGTCACGTCCTGGAAGATGCGGGCGCCGCGGCTGTCAAGCTCGAGGTTGACGGTCGGCTCCTGAGTCTGGCTGTCAAAGCCGGGCTGAGCATCGTTCAGGTTTTCGCCCGTGAGGATCACGCGGCGCTTGACGAGAAGAACATTGCCTTCACGATCAAGGAACTTTTCGTCGCCGAAGGGCACGTTGCCCTGAGAAAGCTGCGCGAGAGCTTCCGGAGAATCGTCAACGAGACGGACTTCAAGCGTAGCCGTACGGCCGAGAATGTCCTTGGCCTTGGCCGTGTCCTGCACACCGGGAAGCTGGACCACAATGCGGTCAGCACCCTGCTGGGCAATCACGGGTTCGGCAACGCCGAGTTCGTTGATTCGGTTGTGCAGGGTCGAAATGTTCTGCTTCAGAGCATAGGACTGGACGTTCTGAACAGCCTTCTGGGAGAGCTCGGCGCGCAGAATATAGGGCGCAGCGGAGGCCTCGGGAAGCGTGAGCACCAGATCAGGCTGCGTATTGCGCATCAGGTCGTTGGCTCGAGCGCGTTCCTCTTCGAAAGCAAACGAAATTTCAACCACATTGCCCACGCGGTTCATGCCCGTGTGACGGATGCGCTTGTCGCGAAGCTGGGTGCGCAGGTCGGCAAGGGTCGCTTCGGCGCGCTTCGTAATGGCCGCACGCATGTCGACCTGAAGCAGGAAGTGCACGCCGCCGCGAAGGTCAAGGCCGAGATACATCGGCAGCGCACGAATCGAGAGCAGCCATTGCGGGGTGTTGGGGGTGAGGTTCAAGGCAACCACGTAGGAGGGATCCTCGCGATTCGGGTTGAGTGCCTTTTCAAGAACCTCGCGGGCCTTGAGCTGCTTTTCGGCCTCGGTAGGCTCGAAACGCACGCGCACGGTGTTCTGTTGAGCACCCTGCTCGAAAAAGATGCCGTTGGGATGCAGATCTGCATTGCGCAGCTGCTCCTCGACCGTCTTCAAGGTCTGCTCCGTCACCTTCACCGTCGCCTTGCCGGACGAGACCTGCACAGCAGGCGACTCGCCGTAGAAGTTCGGCAAGGTGTAGACCAAACCGATAATCAGGGCGACAACGATGACGATGTATTTCCAAAGAGGATAGCGGTTCATCGCATGTTTACTCCGTTACGCCTTCGACCTGCGTCTCTGGCGCAACTGTTGTGAAAACCACCGAGAAAAGTGGAGTTTAAAAAAGGGCTTAAGCCCGGGCATGCGTCCGGGCTTAAAAAAGCGCCAAGAGCATTGGCTCTCAGCGCTTCGTGCACAGGTTTGCGTGCACGTCCATCAGGCTTAGAACTTCAGCGTCCCCTTCGGAAGGACAACGCTGACGGACGTACGCTGCATGCGGATCACGACGGGCTTGCCGTCGACATCGGCAATCTGAAGGCCAATCGTCTGTTCGTCGACGGAATCAACGCGACCGGAAATGCCGCCGAGCGTCGTCACTTCGTCGCCGCGCGTCAGGGCGGCGCACATCTGCATGTGTTCCTTCTGGCGCTTCTGCTGCGGACGGATCATGAAGAACCAGAACACGGCAAAGATGAGGACAAGGGGAACAACCTGCATGAGGAAGCCTTCCATGCCGCCAACCTGAGCGGCAGCCTCGCCGGCAGCCATGGCATCACTAACAAAAAACATTTGAACTCCAGTGATTCAAGAATGTATGAAACCGATCCCTCCGATCGAAACCAACCGGCCGGAGGGTAATTGGGACATTATAAAGATCTTGTCCTGCTTCCGACTAAGAAAGCGGGGGAGGATTTACTCCACCCCGCGGGCACGGTCCTCGGCAAACTGCTTCTTCCACGCTTCAAATGTTCCGGCCTCAAGCGCATCGCGCATCTCCTGCATGATGCGCAGGTAGAAGGAGAGGTTGTGGATCGTATTGAGACGAGCGCCGAGAATCTCGCCCACCTTGTGAAGATGGTGCAGATAGGCGCGCGTGAAGTTGCGGCACGTGTAGCAGTTGCAGGTCGGATCGAGCGGACGCAGATCGTTGCGATAACGGCTGTTCTTGAGCTTCACGTCGCCGAAGCGCGTGAAGAGCCAGCCGTTGCGTGCATTTCGCGTGGGCATGACGCAGTCGAACATGTCGATGCCCTGGGAAACGCCGGCCACAAGATCCTCAGGCGTGCCCACGCCCATCAGATAGCGCGGACGATCCTCGGGAAGCTTGTGCACGATGTGATCCATGATGCGCAGCATGTCTTCCTTGGGCTCGCCGACAGACAGACCGCCAACGGCATAGCCGTGGAAGCCAATGTCCTTGAGTCCCTCAAGCGATTCCTCGCGAAGATGCTCAAACATGCCGCCCTGGACGATGCCGAAGAGTGCATTCGGATTTTCGAGGCGATCGAATTCGTCACGCGAGCGCTTCGCCCAGCGAAGACTCATGCGCATCGACTTTGCAGCCTCAAGTTCTGTAGCCGGACGATCGCCGATCTTGTAGGGCGTGCATTCGTCAAGCACCATCACGACGTCCGAATTGAGCACGCGCTGGATCTTCATCGACACCTCGGGCGAGAGGAACAGCTTGTCACCGTTGATCGGGTTGCTGAACTTCACGCCTTCTTCGGTGATTTTTCTCAGCTCGCCAAGACTGAAAACCTGAAAACCGCCCGAGTCGGTGAGAATGGGCTTGTCCCACTGCATGAAGTCGTGAAGACCGTTGTGAGCGCCAATCACCTCGAGGCCCGGACGGAGCCACAGATGGAAGGTGTTGCCAAGAATGATCTGAGAGCCGATTTCCTTGAGCTCATAGGGCGCCATCGCCTTCACGGAACCATAGGTGCCGACCGGCATGAAAATGGGCGTCTGAACAACGCCGTGATTGAGCGTCAGTTCGCCGCGGCGGGCCCTGCCGCACGTTGCCTTGACCTTGAAATCAAAAGCCATGTTTCTCTTTTGTCCTTGTCTTGTTTACGAGTCCTGCAAACCGGGCATCAGTCGGCAAGACGGGCATTTTCGATGAAGCATGCATCACCGTAGCTGAAGAAGCGGTACTTCTCTTCAACGGCATGGCGATAGGCTTCCAGGATGCGCTCTCGGCCGACCAGCGCGGAAACCAGCATGACGAGCGTCGACTTCGGAAGATGGAAGTTCGTGATCAGCGCATCGACGATGCGGAAGCGGTAGCCGGGCATGATGAAAAGCGAGGTATCGCGTGCACCAGCGGCGACGTGACCGACGGCGTCGGCAGCGCTTTCAAGCGTGCGAAGAGACGTCGTGCCGACAGCAACGACACGGCGGCCGTCAGCCTTGGCGCGATTGATGCGCTCCGCCACATCCTCGGGCATGTTGAACCATTCCGAATGCATGTGATGTTCGGAAAGATTCTCAACGCGCACAGGCTGGAAAGTGCCCGCGCCCACGTGCAGCGTGACGTATTCAATGTCCACGCCCTTCGCTGCGAGTCGGCCGAGCAGTTCATCGGTAAAGTGAAGCCCTGCCGTCGGAGCCGCGACAGCCCCCGGATAGCGGGCATAAACCGTCTGATAGCGGCTTTCGTCGGACTTCTGAGCGGCGTGAGTGATGTACGGAGGAAGCGGAACGCGGCCAAAGGCTTCCAGAACTTCAAGGACGGGATGCTCGAACTCAAGTTCAAAGAACTGTCCCTGACGCCCCGTCACCATGACGGGCTCTTCGCGGCCGTCGGCCTCAAAATAAAGGACAGTGCCGGGCTTCGGAGACTTGCTTGCGCGGACCATGGAAATCGCGGTGCGTTCGCCCGTGACGCGCTCAATGAGCGCCTCAACGTTGCCGCCGGTGGCCTTGCGGCCGAGAAGACGGGCCTTGATGACCTTGGTATTGTTGGCGACGAGCAGGTCGCCTTCATGAAGAAATCCCTCGATATCCGTAAACGTGCCGTCTTCAATCACGTCCTTCGTGACGTGCAGAAGGCGAGAAGCCGTACGATTGACGAGGGGATACTGAGCGATGAGCTCCGGCGGGAGCTCAAAATCAAAATCGGATAAATGCTGTTCTTGCATGGCTTGACAGGCCAGTATTTTTTAGAAAAGCGGCATTCTACCCGCTTTGGCCCCGCCTGTCTCGCCAAAGTCCGCAGACTTTGCACCTCGTTTCGAAACTTTCCGCCGGCATGCTCACTCGCCCGCGAGCATCAGATCGGGAATCAGAATACTGCCCGAGCGTCGAACGCCGCTATCGTATTCGTCCGCCCCCACCGCTTCAATTCCTTCCATCATCGCCAAAATATTGGAAGCAATTGTCACGCCTTCAACCGGCGCGACAATCAGGCCGTTCTCAACCCAGAACCCCGAGGCGCCTCTGGAATAGTCGCCGGACACCGCATTGAGGCCCTGCCCGATCAGCTCCGTCACCAGCAGTCCCGTGCCGAGACGCTCGATCATCGCCTCTCTCGTATATTCCGGGCGCGTTTCAGTGCTAGCAAGCTTCAGGTTGTATGCTCCGCCCAGATTGCCCGTCGTCCGCATGCCGAGCTTGCGGGCGGAGTAGCTTGAAAGGAACAGTCCCTCAAGCCGTCCGTCCTCGACAATCATTCGCCTGCGGCCGGCGCATCCCTCGTCATCAAAAACACCCGAGCCAAGCGCTCCGGCAAGATACGGATTTTCCTCAACAGAAATATGAGCAGGAAGGATCCGTTCGCCAATGCGTCCCTCCAAGCAGCTTGCATGCCTGAACCAGGCACGTCCGCTCAAAAGCTCTTCAAGGATGTCTAGAAGCCCCGTGGCCACCGGCGCGTCAAAGAGCACGCGGGCGCGACGGCTTGAAAGCGGTCTCGCCCCCAGTCGAGCCACCGTACGCTCGGCCGCCATTTTTCCAAGTACCGAAGGCTCAAGCAGATCACGAACAGAACGGCCCTGCGTCCACCAGCCATCCCTCTGCATGCCGTTATCGTCCTCGGCAATGGGCGCCGCATCCATGTCATGCCTTGAATATCTGTAGCCGGCACAAAAGCCGAGAGAATTGGCCAGCGTGAATTCACCCGATGAAGTTGAAAAATTGGTGCCGTCCGAATTAACGATGCGCTCGTCAGCCTCAAAAACAGCCTCTTCGACCTCTGACGCAAACCTGACCGCTTCTTCGACGCCTCCTTCAAACGGATGCCACAGCGACAGATCACGCATGCTGGTCTGCAAATCCTCCGCCTCCGGAAGTCCGGCCGCCGGATCCTCGGCGGAAACTCGGGCAATATCGACAGCCGCCCTGACGGCAGCGTCAAGCGAGCGCTCGGAAAAGTCGGATGTACTCGCGCACCCCTTGCGACTGCCGATCCAAACACTCAGCGTCAGCACGCGCTCTTCGGTATGTTCGACAGCGTCAACCTCGCCCATGCGAACCGTCACGCTCAGTCCCTTGTCATGGCTCACCTCGGCGCTCGCATAGTCTGCCCCCAGCGTCTTCGAGCGATCCACCGTCCATCGGGCGAGCTCCTCCGTGCTCATTTCACCAACTTCAGCCATTTTCATCTCCTTCATCCGACTTCTCTGAGCCCCGGACACCCGACGCTCGGCACGCGATCCCGCTATCATAAGGGTTTTGATGACTTTTTAAAGCGAGAGCTTTGCCATGCGCCAGGAACAAACCTACGAAGACGACGTTGACGAAAACGGCTACCGCGGCCCCTCCAAATCCCAGCTCAAGCGCGAGCAGAATGCGCTGCAGGATCTCGGCCGCGAGATGACGAAACTCGGCGACGAACAGCTCAAGCGCATCGGTCTTCCCGAAGACGTGCTCACGGAAATCATTGAATTCCGCCGCATGAAGAGCTTCGGCGCACAGCGCCGCCAGCTCCAGCTCATCGGCAAGAAGATGCGCGACATGGATCCCGCCGCCGTCCGCGAGGCAATTGACCGTGTTACCGGCGAATCCCGCGCCGCCGTCGCACTTCTGCATCGTTGCGAATCGCTGCGCGACCAGATGATCGCCGGCGACGAAGCGCTCACCAAATTTATCGGCGAACATCCCGAAGCCGACATTCCTCGCCTGCGCACGCTCGTTCGCGCCGCCCGCAAGGAACGCGACATGCAGAAACCGCCCAAGAGCGCCCGCGAGCTCTATCGCTATCTTCACGATCTGCTTGAAGAGCCGATCAGCCTGTTCGCCGAAGACGACGAGGACGAAGAATAACCAATCGGCCAAAGGACGATTTGAATGAAGCCGCCCCGCAAAAGTGAAAACGAACTGATTCTGGGCCTTGTGTCCGTGTCCGACCGCGCCAGTCACGGCGTCTATGACGACCGCGGCATTCCCGAACTTGAAGCCTGGTGCAACAAAGCCATCACCAATCCAATGGCCGTGCACAAGCGACTGATTCCGGACGAACGCTTTGAGATCGAAAAAACTCTGCGCGAACTCGTCGACATCATCGGTTGCGACCTCATTCTCACGACGGGCGGTACGGGTCCATCGCGCCGCGACGTAACGCCCGAAGCAACGCTCGCCGTCGGCACGCGCGAAATGCCCGGCTTCGGCGAGCAGATGCGCGCCATTTCGGGGCACTTCGTTCCTACCGCCATCCTCTCGCGTCAGACGGCCGTGCTTCGAGAAACACCCGACCACGCCGCACTCATCATCAATCTGCCCGGTCAGCCCAAAGCCATCGCCGAAACTCTTGAAGGCCTCAAGGACGAAAGCGGCAAATCCGTCGTCAACGGCATCTTTGCCGCCGTGCCCTATTGCATCGACCTGATCGGCGGTCCCTATGTCGAAACCCGCGAGGAAGTCGTCAAGGCCTTCCGCCCGAAGAGCGCGCAACGCTCGAAGAAAGCTGAGGAAAAGCCCGCCGCCCCCGCCAAGCCGGCTCAGCCCGCCAAACCGGCCGCTCCCGCCGTCACGCCCTTCGATCCGAAGGATATTCTGATGGTTTCTCCGCGCCGTGCACAAAGCGCGCCTGAAGCCGCCGTCATTTGGCTTCACGGCATGGGCGTCGACAACAACGACTTTGCCGCTTTCCCGGACGAAATCCTCGACTTTGGCGGCCCCGTCTGCCGCTTCATTCTGCCCAATGCACCCATTCGCGAAATTTCAGCCCATCCGGGCTATCCGTTGCGCGCATGGTATGACGTGCGCTCCGACAAAATTGACGACAACGAGGATCGTGCCGGCATCCGCGAAACCGCAGCCCGAATCAACCTTCTCATCAAGGACGTTGAAAAGACCGGCATTCCCCGCAGCCGCATCTTCCTCGGCGGCTTTTCGCAAGGTGCCGCTGCCGCACTCTATGCCGGCCTTCGAGAAGAAGAGCCCGTTGCCGGCATCGCGGCGCTTTCCGGCTATCTGCCTCTGGCAGGATCACTCTTTTCCGAAATCACGCCTGCAGGCCGCAAGACTCCCGTCTTCATGGCCCACGGCCTTTTCGACTCGGTCATCTCGCCCTTGACTGCCAAACGAAGCGCTCAGGTTGTTCAGGAACTCAATCCCGCCTTCCGCTGGCAGCCTTTCGACATGGATCACGAGATCTGTCGGGAAGAACTCGCTTCGCTTGCGCAATTCTTCCGTCGTTACCTCTGATTCTTCAAGGCTTGACCATCAAAGGGCCGGCACGGTTTTCCGCGTCGGCCCTCATGTTTTCCGGTTCAGAAAAAAAGAAAAGGCCGGTGCACAAACTGCATCGACCTTTGCTTTTTAATGGTCCCAGAGAGGGGACCGAAAACCGTTGTAAGACAGAGATATTTTTTTAACTTTCTCAAAAATACCCCGTAAAACACCCCAATAAATTTTTTGCTAGGGGTATTTGAGGGCCGCCGCCTCTCTCTATCACCTCCCCAGTTTAACGCCGCCTTTCACTCCATGGCCGACGTCATGCCCTGCCGGCCTCTCACTCTCTCCGGCTCCTATCGCTCATCAAGCTCCCGGCGCTCATCGTCATCAATGCCGAAAGAGAGAGACGCCCGAAAGCACGAACCAGTAGCAGGCCCCGGCGGCACCTCCTACGCCTTAATGGCCGGTCAAACCGTCAGGCCATGGATACAGGTATCATTCATTAACCGATACATAAAAAATGCCTCTCGGCTATCAAGCCGAGAGGCGCCACTTTTTACCCCTTACACCCTAGGTCTTTGTCATTTTTTCGGTTTATCCGGTTTATCGGTTTGAAGGCCTGTGGCACAGGCCTTTCGAGGAAGCGTGCCATTTTTCGACCGGTTTATCAGGTTACAAGGCTGTGCCACAGTCGATTGCACGATTCTCCTCATGGCTTTTTTGCGCATTTCACAAACCGCACCCTTTGAAAAATAGGTTTCCGCTAGGAAATCCGCCACCTTCGCCGAGTATGAACCTTCACGAATAAAAATG
>JAXZEJ010000165.1:0-16743 GCA_037424205.1 bacterium
GCCGACGTCCAGTTCGGACGTCGGCCCCTTGAGAGAGCGGCTCTAGATGTGCCTGCCTTACTTGGCAACCACGATGTTCACGAGCTTGTTCTTCACAATGATGATCTTGCGGACCGTCATGCCTTCGGTGAAGCGCTGCACGTCGGGATTGGCAAGTGCGGCAGCTTCGATTTCGGTCTGGGCAGCTTCGGCGGGAACGAGAATTTCGCCGCGGAGCTTTCCGTTGACCTGAACGACGAGCTTGAGTTCGTCGGCCTTGATCGCGTCTTCCTGAACTTCGGGCCACGGAGCGTCGATCAGATCGCCGATGCGTTCAACGAAGCCGAGTTCCTGCCAGATCGACGTCGTGATGTGCGGGGCGATCGGGTAGAGCGTGCGGAGCAGGATCGATGCGCATTCGCAGACGACGGCCTGATCGGCAGGCGTTTCGCCCTTGAAGGAATCGATGGCGTTGAACATCTTCATGCATGCGGAAACAACCGTGTTGTACTGCATGCGGCTGAAGTCGTAGTCGGCCTGGCGCAGCGTCGTGTGAACTTCGCGGCGCAGGGCCTTGGCATCATGCGAGAGCGTCTGGCCTTCGAGAGAGCCGGCGTTGGTGATGAATTCCTTCTTGCCGTAAGCCCAGTTCCAGATGCGGCGCAGGAAGCGGTAAGTGCCTTCGGCGCCGGAGTTGGACCAAGCGGCGGACTGATCGGGAGGACCGGCGAACATGACGAAGCTGCGGGCCGTGTCGGCGCCGAACTTCTTGATGATGTCGCGCGGTTCGACCACGTTGTTCTTCGACTTGGACATCTTTTCGATGCCGCCGAGAATAACGGGCTTGCCGTCGGCCTTGCAGATGGCGCCGACCGGACGGCCCTTTTCGTCGTACTGCACTTCAACTTCATCGGGGTAGAACCAGACCTTGCGGCCGTCGTCGCCGTTTCGGTAGTAGCAGTCGGCCATCAGCATGCCCTGCGTGAACAGGTTCTTGAACGGTTCGTCATACTTGACGAGGCCGAGGTCGCGCATGACCTTAGTCCAGAAGCGGGCGTAGAGCAGATGGAGCACGGCGTGCTCGATGCCGCCGATGTACTGGTCCATTGGCATCCAGTAATCGGCGCGCTTGTCGACCATGGCCGTGGAGCAGTCGGGCGAGCAGTAGCGCTGGAAGTACCAGGAGCTGTCGACGAACGTGTCCATCGTGTCGGTTTCGCGCTGAGCGTCTCCGCCGCACTTCGGGCACTTGACGTTGAGGAAGGCTTCGCACTTCGTGAGCGGGTTGCCGGAGCCGTCCGGAATCAGGTCTTCCGGCAGCACGACCGGGAGATCCTTTTCGGGCACGGGCACCGGCCCGCAGCACGGGCAGTTGATCATCGGAATCGGGGTGCCCCAGTAGCGCTGGCGGGAGATGCCCCAGTCGCGAAGACGGAACTGAACCTGCTTGTTGCCGAGGCCGCGGGCGTTGAGATCGGCGGCGATGGCGTCGAAAGCTTCGTGAATGTCGAGGCCGTCGAACTTGCCGGAATTGACGAGATGCGCGTCAAGCGTCTTGTCGCCGTACCATTCCTGCCAGGCATCCGTGGAATAAGTTTCGCCTTCAACGGCGATTACCTGGCGGATCGGGAGGCCGAACTTCTTGGCGAACGCAAAGTCGCGTTCGTCGTGGGCGGGAACGCCCATCACGGCGCCTTCGCCGTAGCCCATGAGAACGTAGTTGGCGATCCAGACTTCAACGTTGTCGCCCGTGATCGGGTGCTGGACGTAGAAGCCGGTGGGAACACCCTTCTTTTCCATGGAGGCCATGTCGGCTTCGCTCACGCTGCCCTTGGAGCATTCTTCAATGAAGGCCTGAAGGTCGGGACGGTTGCGGGAGACGTAGGCGGCGAGGGGATGCTCGGCGGCGATGGCAACGAAGCTCACGCCCATGAGCGTGTCGGGACGCGTCGTGTAGACGCGGAGATGCTTCTTCTGGCCTTCGAGTTCGTACGGGAAGGAGAGGTTCACGCCTTCGGAGCGGCCGATCCAGTGCTCCTGCATGCGGCGAACCTGTTCGGGCCAGCCCTGAAGCTGGTCGAGGTCGTCGAGGAGTTCCTGAGCGTACTGGGTGATGCCGAGGTAGTAGCCGGGGATCTCGCGCTTTTCAACGATGGCGCCGGAGCGCCAGCCGCGGCCGTCGATAACCTGCTCGTTGGCGAGCACGGTCTTGTCGACCGGGTCCCAGTTGACAATCTGGGTCTTGCGGTAGGCGATGCCCTTTTCGAGCATCTTGAGGAACATCCACTGGTTCCAGCGGTAGTATTCGGGCTTGCAGGTGGCGACTTCGCGCGACCAGTCAAAGGCAAGGCCGAGCGGCTCCATCTGGCTCTTCATGTCCGCAATGTTGGCATACGTCCATGCGGCCGGGGCGACCTTCTTGGCGATGGCGGCGTTTTCGGCCGGCAGGCCGAAGGCGTCCCATCCCATCGGGGTCATCACGTTGTAGCCCTTCATGCGGTTGAAGCGGTACATCACGTCATTGAGCGTGTAGTTACGGACGTGTCCCATGTGAAGCTTGCCGCTCGGGTAAGGGAGCATGGAGCAGACGTAGAACTTGGGTTTGGGCTGACCGTTGTTGTCGACCGCGTTCTCGACAGCACGGTAGACGTCCTTGGCCTTCCACATGGCCTGGACTTCGGATTCCACTGCCTGAGCAGAGTAAGTCTCGCGCATAACGCCTTCCAAATAAGAGGGTTCAAAAAAGAATAATTGCTTAGTATACCTTCAGTGAAGCGCCTTCTGCACTGCCGAATCGACTGCCGGACGCCGTTCGGACGGAAGTTGAGGCGTGAGTGCTTTGCCGAAATGTGCTACCTTTTTAGCCCAACCGGCTTCCGGGCCGGTGTCCGATTATTTCGCCGGAGGTTCCCCCGCATGTCGTCCGATCTTCTTCAATCCCTCAATCCGCGCCAGCTTCAGGCCGTTACGGCCCCTGAAAAGAGCATTCTCATTCTGGCTGGTGCGGGTTCGGGCAAGACGCGCGTGCTGACGACGCGCATTGCATGGCTTTTGAGCGAGCACAAGGCGCAGACGGGTGAAATCCTGGCCGTGACTTTCACGAACAAGGCCGCCAAGGAAATGCTCGTGCGTCTAGAGGCGATTCTTCCGTATGATCTTCGCCGCATGTGGGTCGGGACCTTCCACGGCCTGTGCAACCGAATTCTTCGCACGCATGCTGAGGATGCAGGACTGCCGAAGACATTCCAGATTCTGGACTCCAGCGATCAGATGTCCATGGTCAAGCGCGTGATGAAGGCGCTCAACATAGACACAGAGAGCTACGATCCGCGCCAGGTGACCAATGTCATCAATTGGTACAAGGAAAACGGGATGCGCGCATCGCACGCCGCCGGCCAGCAGGGCGGCGACGAGACGGCCGTCAAGGTTTATCAGGCCTACGAGCAGCAGTGCCAGCGCGAAGGTGTCGTGGACTTTGCGGAGCTTCTGCTTCGCTGCTACGAGCTTCTCGACCGCAACGAGATTGTTCGCTCCCATTACCAGAACCGCTTTCGTCATATTCTTGTCGACGAGTTTCAGGACACGAACGTGCTTCAGTACCGCTGGCTGCAGATGCTTGCGGGCTTCGGCCGCGGTCCGGGCGGCGCGCCGATGAACGCCGTCTTTGCCGTCGGCGACGACGACCAGTCTATTTATGCCTTCCGTGGTGCGAACGTAGGCAACATGAAGGACTTTCTGACGGATTTCGGCGTTGATGAGCCGATTCGTCTGGAGGAAAACTATCGTTCGACGGGGACGATTCTCGATGCCGCCAACGCACTTATTGCCAACAATTCGAACCGTCTCGGCAAGAATCTGTGGACTTCCGGAAGCCGCGGCGACCGAATCTGCGCTGCGGAGCTTGATGACGATCGGGCCGAGGCCGAATGGATTGCCCGCGAAATCGAGGCGAATCATTCCCGCGGCCGCGCATGGCGCGATCATGCCATTCTTTATCGCATGAACGCACAGTCGCGCGCGCTTGAAGGCGTCTTTTCCGCTCGCGGGATTCCCTACCGCATCTATGGAGGCCTTCGATTCTTCGAGCGTGCCGAAGTGAAGCACGTGCTTGCCTATCTGCGCCTGATGGACAATCCGGGCGACGACACTAGCTTCCAGCGCGTCGTCAATTTCCCGCTTCGCGGCATCGGCGCGCGTACGATTGAAACCCTTGCCGACGAGGCTGCGGCTCGAGGGCTAACGCTTTTCGGAACTCTGTTTGCGCCCGACTACAAGGTGCCAGCAAAGCTTGAGTCCTTCAGAGAGCTCATCCTGCGCATGCGTGAGGAGGCGGATGCGCTCAGCCTTCCGGATGTCATCAAGCTCGTCATCGTGCGCTCGGGACTCGAGGCTCACTACAAGGCCGAGAAGGATGGTGAGGACCGCATTGCAAACATGCGCGAAATGCTGTCGGCGGCTTCGGGCTACATGGCCAACGAAGGACTGCCCGAGAGCATGAGCGCCTTCCGACCGGTTGATGAAGGCGGACAGACGCCGCTTCAGGGCTTCCTCGCTCAGGCTACGCTTGAGGCGGGTGACAAGAACGAGCAGGGCGATGTCGACGCCGTTCAGCTTATGACGGTGCATGCGGCGAAGGGCTTGGAATTTCCGCAGGTCTTCATTGCCGGCGTCGAGGAAGGACTCTTTCCTCATTTTTCCGCTCTCAAGGATGAGCGCGGCCCGGGCGTCTCCGAAGAGCGCCGCTTGATGTACGTGGCCATCACGCGCGCAAAGCAGCGTTTGGTCATTACGTACTGCAAGGGCCGCATGCAGTACGGCGAGTTTCGCCGTAACGAGCCTTCCAGCTTCCTTGATGAAATTCCGGAGCAGCTCGTTGACAACAAGGATCTGACGTCCAATGCTCAGGGTTACCACAGCTCCTACGGAGGTGCCGGCCGAAGCAATTACGGCTGGGAGCGTCCGTCCTTCACGGGCTCCCGTGGAGGCGACAAGGGATACGGCTCCGGCCGCTCTTCTTCGTCCAGCAGCTGGAGCTCGTCCTCCAGAGGAGGTTCGTCTTCCTATGGATCTTCCCGTTCGTCTTATTCTCAGGACAAGGACGACTGGCGAAAGGGGCTTTCCGGCACGGGCGGAACCTATCGCTCCGGTGAGGATCCCGTCGTGAAGAAGGCTGCGGCCCGTGCCGCGGGTTCGGCCTTCGGCTTCGCGGCGGGCGATCGAATCGAGCACAGAAAGTTCGGTCAGGGTGTCATCGAATCGATAACGGGCACGGGCAATGATGCCCGAGTTCACATCTGCTTCGACAAGGTGGGCCGAAAGGAACTGCTTCTGGCGCTTGCCTCGAAGGGCATGCAGAAACTTTGATCCGGACAGGCCTTTCAGTTCGAAGGATTCACAGCATTTCAACGGGATCTGCTAGAATTCAAATCCCTGACGCAAGACAGGCCGGTGGTGGCCATAGTTCAACTGGATAGAACTGTCCCCTCCTAAGGGACGGATCTGGGTTCGAGTCCCGGTGGCCGCACCAGAAACACTAGATGTAGTGTGGTAAGACGTGGTAAACACAAGATCTAGTAGGTGTAGAGCGGTATAGCGCGGTAGAGTTACTGCAGATTTACTGCAGAGTTACTGCAGGCTAACCCACCTACTTCATCGCATCATGTCTACTATCTTCAAGCGTGGCGACAAGTACCAGGCGCAGGTCTGCATCGCAGGTCAGCGCTTCGCAAAGACGTTCGCCAAACTCTCCGACGCCCGCCGCTGGGCGCTCGCCCGTGAGGCCGAAGCTGAAGAAGGCTTCGCCCGCAATTCCCGTGCTCCTCTCTCTGACGCCATCGAGCGCTACAGGCGAGAGGTCGCCTCATATCAAGCCCACTGCCGCCATGCACTGGCGGTCTTCGGCTACCTCCTCTCCGATCCCATCGCTCAGCTGCCGACCTACGCCGTCACGTCCGAGGACATCCTTGGGTGGATGGAAAGGCGTCGCACGGTCCCGTCGCGCGCGACCGGGAAGATCGTCACCGAAGCTACGATACGGCGACAGCTTGAGATGATCTCAGGCTTCTTCTCCTGGGCGGTCGAGCAGAAGCTCATCAAGGTAAATCCGTGCCATGGCGTCAAGAAGCCCGCAGAATCCGACGCTCGTGAGCGCATCGCCAGTGACGACGAGATCGAGCGCCTGAAGATCGCCGCCGGGTGGGAAGAGGGCATGATCCCTCGCACGAAGACGCAGCGCGTCTGCGCGGCCTTCGTCCTCGCTTGCCTCACAGGCATGCGCTCGGGCGAGATGATGCGCATCGAGCGCTCATGGATCAGGGGAAACGTGCTCTGGATCCCAATGGAAGCGACGAAGACGGAACACTTCAGGAAGATCGCCTTGAGCGACCGCGCCCGCAAGATCCTTGACGACGTCGTGTCGCTCGGCATCGAGCCGTCGATCTGGGGACTTTCAGACGGAAGTCGAGACAGTCTCTGGCGAAAGATCCGTGACCGTGCTGGTCTCGGCGAGGTGCGTGACTCGCAAGGCCGCCTCATCGAGCAGGCCCTGCACTTCCACGACGGCCGCGCCACCTTCTGCACGTGGGCGGCCTCCCCAGGCGAGGACGGCGCGCCTCGTCTTGACGTCATGTCACTCGCCCGCCAGACAGGACACAGGAGCGTCAAGATGCTCATGCGCTACTACCGCCCGGATGTGTCGACCTTCGCCGATCGACTCAAATAAAAGAGGGGGAGCCTCCTTGTGGAAGCTCCCCTTTCTTTGTTCACATTTGAGAGGACCGTCGTCGGTCGATCCAGTGAAATACCTCGCCTGCGTACCACCTCTTCTCGCGAGATCCAAGGTAGATCGGTGCCGGGAAGGACTTGTCCGCGATCATCGTTCTGAAGACCGAGCCGTCGGGCGGAAAGCCCGTGAGCGCTGCGATGTCTCGCGTCGAGAGCAGGCCCTTGGGGGCGGCGGCCCGGGCGATCAGGCCTGCGGCACGCTCGACGATGTCCTTCTGCATGCCGTCTGTCAGTGGAAGCGTCGTCATCGGTTTTCTCCTATCTCAGGAAACTGGCATGCGACCCGCTTGCGGATTTCCTTTTTCATCTTGACAGGCATTTCTGGTACTCCTCCATTTCTTCTACAAATCGACGATCAAATTCAGCCACTCGAGCTAAAAAGTCCCCAGAGATCCACTCGCTTTTTTGATCATCAGGCCAACACTTGATGAGCGATTTGTACTTTGTTGCATGAAATCCACGGCAAAATGCGTACATGGGCTCTCCGCTTGGTCTTCTGAAATTCTCACCGTCGAAGTGGCCACGCAATCGTGCGATTTCTTTCCCTGATTCTTTTTCCTGAATCGAAAACATCAGGTCGACGTTTTTGGGGATGTTCCAAGACTTCGTTGGGTTCCATTCGTTCGGACGAAACTCCGGGTTTTCCTTGACGTCTTCGGGGGTGAGATCGACAGAAAAGCGTTTGCCGAATTTGACGGTCCTCGCTTCGCCAGTCCAAACTCTATTGAGTTCTTCCGACAGGCTCGGACCGTTGTACGTAGTGAGCATTGAGAGAATCTCATTAAGACGAAAGTCTCTCAGTTCAAAACGATTCGTTTTCATTCCTCCTCCTCTTTCTCCTTTTCCAACTGGATGCGGATCGAGCGATAGTCCTTCAGCGTCCCGACGCAGTAAGACAACTTGCGGATAGCGTCGTCGACTTCCTCCATGGTCGGAGGGGTTCGACCCTTCCAACCCTTTCGACACGACGTGGCGCATACCTCGATGGCTTCCAACGCGAAGAGCGCACGGCGTCGATGCGCTTTTTCGTTCTTCATGCCTCGTCCTCCCACAGGGCGTATCTAGCGGTCACATCCTTATGCCCAAAGGCGTTTAGCCGGCCGTCCCAAAAAATCGGCAGCCGGTGGAACGAGCCGAACGGGATGAAGTCGTGCCCGTCGAAAACCGCAAACCCCTGAAAAAGCGTCTTGCCGTAGTACGGTTCCGGTGTGCCAGTGTTTTGATCCTTTTCTTTGACTTCGAGCCTGAGCGGCAAGCCGCGCGGCGGCGTCGTGTCCGGGAAGTATTTCCATTGCGTCATGCTTCGTCATCCTCATCCCACGGGCGGAAGCGTTTTACAGGAAACGCAAACTCATAGTTTTCAAACGACTCTCCACTTGGGTATCGCCATTTTCCGTTTTCAAAAACAAGACATGTTTTCATTTGGTTGCATTCAACCCGCATCAAGACTCCCTCCGGCGGCTCGACTTCTGGGAAAGCGTTCCATCCGTGCGGGTTGTACCTGTGAATCTCTTCGACTTCGTCATCAAAGAAGGCCAGGTTGAACCGATGCAGGTCGAATCCTGGGCTTTCTAGCTTTTCACCGAACTCGACGAAGATCATGCCGTCGTCATGATTCGCGTGTTGGAGTCTCTTCGAGAAGTCTCCATCACTAAGTGCATCCAGTTGCACTTGAAGGTTCTTATCTTTGAGGCGGAACGTCATTCTTCATCTCTCCATTTCTTCAGCAGTTCTTCTTCCTTGATCCGATCGAGCTGCCGGTCGACCTTCAGCACTTGGCACTTGCCGATCTCTTCGGCAAGCTCAGGGAAGAGGAGCTCGAGTTGCTCGATCATGATCAGCGTGTCGGCGAACTCTTCGGCCATCTGCTTGAAGTGGAGTTTCGTCGGGCGTTGAGAGTAGCGCATGACGGCAGACGTGGCTTCGGAGAGCTCTTCAGCCGTTTTGCTCAGCTGGCTCATGGGGCCGTAGTGTTCGGCGATGCTGCGGAGTTTGCTGGCGTAGGTTGTCCGTTTCACTTGATCTCCTTTGCTTTCTCATGCTCGGCCAGGTCACTGGCTGACATCAGCTTGTAGGTGGTGATGTAGCGTCGGAGATCGAGGCGGGCGCCGAACTTCTCGTCAAGCCAGTTCTCGCCGTCCCACTTCACGATCAGTGTGAAGACGTCAGAGGGATTGTCGCGGGGCACGAAGCGCATGGCGTACATGCCGACGCTCTTCGGGATGATGAGCGGCCATTCGTAGGGATATGGGTCAATCATTTTTTACCTCTGTTTTCAGTAGAAAAACTCGGATGGTGTTGTCAGGCTGTTTCATGCATTTGCATTGAAAGCCGGTGAAGACAGGGCTTGCCAGATGCGGGTCAAGTATGTTGGAAGCACCATGGAACGCTCTATGGATTGCATTTGCTACGCTCGTGGCAGCCATGTCCTCGCAGTCGAAGATGAAGGTGTTGGAGAAGGGCTGCATGTCGCGTAGCTTCTTCAGAACGCGAGGCCATACGCTGAAGTCTCGAGGTCGACGCTTGAATGGACTTTCCTTGGCCGGTTGTTCGACCTTACGCTCGATGTGTGGCTCTTCAATGGCTTGTTTGTCCTCGATGCTCGTGAGGATGTCGTCATGGGCACACTCGAGACTTGAGACGGATCCAGCATCAAGACCGTATGCTGGGAGTCTTACGTACACTTCCAAGCCCGTCAGCGGATAGGTCGCTTTGATGAGCAGCCCCTTTTCGTCGATCGTTGGAGGGCATTTGGTCAGCTCGCTGACGATTTCCAAGAGCGCGCTGCTGACGTAGCACGTCCTCTCGTTCGAGAGCCTTCCGATCATTCGTCCCATAGCTATCTCCTTTTCTTGGGGTTGGACAATTTGGCTGCAGAGTTGCAGGCCTCATCGTGAATCTTTTTCCGTAGTTCTCTGATGTCATCGAGCAGTAGCTGAACGGTGTACTGGAGACCTTCTGCCAAGCGTTCGCTTTCCTGAGCAGCGATGCTCATCTTTGAGAGGCTCCTTGGCTTGCCTTCTTGCCGGATGCTATAGATCTCAGAGAACTTCCTGATGAGGGCGTCTGCCTGGGCATTGATGGAGCAGGCGCGATCAGACAGGCGATCTGCGTGGATGCAGGGCGTTGAAGCCTTCGGTTTGATGGGACGCCATTCGGCGTAAAGCGGTGTCATCACGCTGCCCCCAAGATCACGTCATAGATGTAGACGGCGGAGCCGGCCAGGGCGCCGAGGAAGCTGCCAATGGCGACACCTGCCGCTGCGAGGAATACGACGAGCCCGACGAATCCAACGAGGAACTCGCAGAAGAGTAGAAAGTCTTTGAGCATGTTCTGGCTACAGATGGTTGGTTGATCTAGGTAAGCGCTCTTCCTGAGGGCTGACAATGCTCGGACGGAACCGGAACGAGCGAAGGGAGGAAGAGCGCTTGCCAAGATGCCCTCAATGAGGGCCGGAGGTCAGCAGATGTACTCGATGAGCTGTGGATGGTCTTTCGCGATTCTGAGGAAGACCATCTTTCGAATGTCGTCTTCAGTTGTGCTAGCCGGAACGGAGAAGCTCATGGGCATGAGGACTGTGCTGATCTCTCGACCGCTCCAGAGGTTGAAGGCCGTCATGCCGTAGCGCACGATCATGTGCGTCTTGAGGGTCTCGTTCGGAAAGTCCTCCATTGACCAACTCAGGCGATAGCCGACGCGACCGACCTCATGGATTTGCTCCCGGTAGACGATCATTCCGTCACGCATGTGGATCTCCTTTCAGGACAGATGAGGTCGATGTACTGCGGGTATTCATCGCAGATGATGCGGATGATCTTTTCAAGCGCTTCTCGACCGCTGATGTCGCATGCGACGTGAATCTTTCGTAGGGGTATCAGCTGCTCGATGTCCTCCAACGTCCTGAGGTCGAAGGAGTGAAGGTCGAAGATGAGGCGACAGAGCCGCCCCTCTCGTTCTCCGAGCCAGGTGAGGTTGTAGCCGACACCGTTGACCGTGCGGATTCGACGACCTTGGGTAATGGGGTGTGACATTGAGTCCTCCAGTAGGGTCAGATGGCGCCGAGCATGAGGAGCGTCAATGCCGCGGTCGCAGGAATGGCTGCGAGTAAGGCGAATCCAAATCGAAGCTCGCGACGGTCTTCTTCCTCGGAGCAGAGCGGTCCGCGGTAGTCCTGGTCCGGGGCGCCGAAGACGAAGCGGGAAAATGCCGGCGGAAGGTGGGCGACCATGCGAAGAAGCGTTGTCATTTGGAGCTCCTTTCAGGGGAGGTGAGAATGGGGGTGTAGACGTCGGGGTCAAACCAGTTTTCACGTAGAGTCACCACGGACGCAGATTCGAGAGGGTTGGCAGCGCCGATGGGGCCATCGCAAAGGCACACCACCAGCGACGGGTCAACCGTCTCTAGCGCCGCCTTCAGTTGACCGACAGTGAGGCGGCCATATTCGACGGCACGCGAGAGGCAGCCTCTGGTTGCGCGCTTATGGTTGAGCACGATGGCCTGCTTGCGAGCGGGTTTTTTGTCGGTGTTGTTCATGATGGATTCCCGAATTGCTGGGCTCTCCTCGCAGTGAGAAGATGGATGGTGAAGCAATTACCCAACCACTCACTGGAGGAGATACTTATGACTTCAAATGACAATGGCAAGAACGCGTTTACCAGCGATGAAGCGACGAAGATCATCTGCACTGCGCTTACGAACGGCTCCCTTGTGCTTCCGCTTAACAAGAAGCTTCAGGACCTTGGCCTTGTGCAGTTCGTCAAGCTTTGCGCCGGCAAAAACGTCATCAACGACGAGGACGACGTTGAAGAGGTGCTTCGGAAGGCGCTCATCCACTGGGAGGGCGAGAAGCTCGCGGCGTTTGCGCGCGCGGATGCTCTTTACCTTCTTGCTCTCCGGAAGGCGTTGACCGAGGGAATCACTGAGAAAGAAGCCCAGAGGATCCTCTTCTCTTGGGGCTAGTCGCCCGTGGAGCTCCTCGAGGGTGTCGAGGAGATCAGGGACCCCCATGCGGTAGCAGTTATTTCGGAACGACTTCACGAAGGCTGCGCATTGACTTTTCCAAATGTCGATCGCGGCCTCTTTGCTTATGCGCTTGATTTGGTCGGTCATGCCGCCCTCCTTTCTGACACGGACTGCTTCGCACCCGGTTCAAGGATCGGATCTAGGTTCTCGTCTGCGGCAATTGCACATACAAGTGCGGTGCGGGCGACAGTGTCAGCGAGAAAGCCGATCGAGAAGTACGTCTCGTCGCAGTAGATGTGTTCTGAGAGCGTCCAAGTCAGCAGGTCCTGCATGACTGTCTTCTTGATGTCGAGGACAAGGCTTGAGTATTCGTCGCGGATGTCATCGCTAGGAAATGCGGGGGCGCCTGCGAGCTCTGCCGCCATTCTGGTCCGCACGAGCTTGTAGTACTCGTGCTTGCGGGCTAAGGCGATGTAGGGGCGCATGAAGGCGCTCGTCAGGGCAAGTTGGTCAGTGGTGTCGGTCATGGTTCATTCCTCAAGTTCGATGTCATCTGCGATGTCGTTGAGCCAGACAGCGGTGTTCTTGATCTTGTCGGCTTCGTCGAGAAGGTTGAGGGCGTCTCCGCGAACACAGAGGCTGTATGCGTGGCGCAGCAATCGGCGGACGATAAACAGACGGCGACCTTCATCGGTATCAAGCTCTGCGACCGGGAGGCCGGAGAAGTGCTTTCCAAGCTTCTTGCGGATGGCTTGGACGTCGAGCGCCGTGCTGGAGAGAGTTTCAGTGTTGGTCATGAGAAAACTTCCGTTGTTTGTTTTCGTACTAGCAAGCTACACTTGCGTTGCGTGAAGAAATAATAGCGCCAAATTGAGCGGGAAGCAAGTAAAGATTGCTGTTTGGGCAAGCGGAGTTTTGCGGACGCAACAAAAAACCCCGCTTCTAGGCGGGGTTTTTGAGGAAGTTTTGGGTTAGATCAAAGTACGTCAGCTCGAATCTGGAGGACTAGGCGCCCGACAACCGTGATCGTGTCGGCGATCTCCCTAGGTATGGTTTGTGGCGGGTACATCTTGTTGTCTGACAGCAGTGTGAGGGACCCGTCGATATTGACTTGGACGCGTTTAATGAAGATTCTCGTTTCTGCCTGCAGGCAATAGATGCCGTCAGCAAGGATCGTCGTTTGGTTCTTGTCGATTACGGCGGACGAGCCGCGCTTGAGGGTAGGTTCCATAGAGTCGCCGAGCGTGTGGATGATGTGCAGGTTGTTCACGCCAGTTACGCCCGGCCACGACGAGGCCGCCGAGGGGGATACGCCGATCAGTTGAACGGGGGAGAGATCGTCTCCGGGGTTCCCGCCGCCACCGCAAGAGCCGTACACGTCAAGGACCGGGATCAGGACGAGATCGGAGGTTTCTTCAACGCGAGAGGAAGGCTCACCTTTTTCGTCGATGACAACGATGTTTTCTCCCGTGAGGAGGGAAACGGAAACGCCTAGCAGCTCTGCCAGTCTGCGAAGGTTGGAGAGCGTAGGCGCGGCGCCAGACGCCCAGCGCGTGACTGCTTGGCGGGAGACTCCAAGAGCTTGAGCAACCTGTTCATGAGTCAAGCCCTTGCGTTCGATGGCGAGGGAAATAGGGGTTTGCATGGTGAGCTCCACAAAAGAGGTTGGGCTTGCTTACCTAACGAGTATGCAAGGAAATCTTGCTTAACGCAAAGCAAGAATCGCTTGCGACCGTGTTTCGTGTGTGGCTATAATTACTTGCATCTGGAGGTCTGAATGACACGTACTACTTGCAAGCTCAATCCCGTGCAGATGGCGATCCAAGCTGCGGGCGGGCGCAAAAAGCTCGCCGAGAGCCTCACTCCGCCTATCACCAGACAGGCGGTGGAGCTTTGGCTACATAACGGCGAGGTCCCACCTCGTCGAGTCGACGAAGTGTCGAGGCTCACGGGAATACCGAAGCATCTTCTTTCTCCCCTGTTCAAAAAGGAGTCGTGATGGCGGATTACGACAACACTCGCTACTACTGGCTTCAGCTACGTGAAGAGTTTTTTGAGAGCGACGAAATCGACTGGCTTGAAGAGCAGCCGAATGGCCCCGCCCAGGTGCTCTTCTACCTGAAGCTGTGCCTCAAATCACTCAAGACGAACGGGCTGCTGGTCCGCAGGGTGGGTCAGATGCTCATCCCGTATGACGCAGAAAAGCTCGCCGACTTCACTAGATCCGACGTCAACACTGTCCAGTGCGCAATCGTAAATCTGAAGATGTGCGGGCTTGTTGAGGTCTTGGAAGACGGGACGATTTTCATGGCCCATTTGTCCAACTTGATCGGTTCAGCCAGCGGCGGCGCCTTAAAGAAGCAACAGCAGAGAGCCCGCCGCGAGTTGGTCAAAAGTGCCTGTCGCCCAGTGGTGGACGATGAGGTTGACAAAGGGGTGGACAAATGTCCACCAGAGTATAGAGATAAGAGATTAGAGACTAGAAGGGAGGATATGGGTGGAAATTCGGCGCCTCTTGACGACTATGACCTGATCGCCGACGAGGTCGGCTCTGAGTTCGACGTTGTCGAACCCCCGCCCGAACCGCCCGCGTGCAACGAGGAAAAGGATCAAGGCTCACGCATGCCGCCGTGTCCCTACGACCGGATCGTGACCCTCTACCACGAGATCCTGCCTGAGCTCCCCCGAGTGGCCACGCTCACATCCAAGCGCAGAAGCTGGATCACGGCACGCTGGCGCTCTGTCTGCACGACCGAGAAGGTCGCGAGTCAGGCTGACGGGCTTGACCTCTTTCGGGGGTACTTTTCCTTGGTACGAAAAAGCCCCTTCCTGATGGGGTTGAAGCAACCAGGAAAGGGCCATAGCAGAACGTTCAAGGCCGACTTGGAGTGGCTCATGAACGAGTCAAATTTTACCAAAGTCGTGGAAGGGAAGTACGCGTGATGGGAGCCGAAAAAACGGGCTTTAAAACCCGTCAGAAAGAACGGGTTTTAAAAACCGTCTAAAAAGGTAGCGATATGGCAGACATTTTTCAATCGATAGCCATCTTATGCGTGGCAATTACGGGCGTCGCCTTGACCCTGTACTACCGGGGGCTGCGGGATCGCGTGGATGTGATCCAGAGGTGGATGAACTCTGTCAGAGAGCAGTCATCGACCCTGAGCTCTTACGAGGCGCCAGAGAGCTCTCCTGATTCCAAAGACGGGACCGGGATGGATTCGCGGAGCGTCTTATGAAGCCATCGCCAGCGGTAGTCGACGGAGATCTCTATGGATTCTGCGGGCTTATGGAGCCTGACCCAAAGCCAGATCCCTTCTTCGAGGGAATTGGCGGAGGTCTGAAAATCGACGGGGATCGAATCTGAAAACTCAATGTCTCCAAAGTCTCCGAACCCGTATCCGAAAGTGCCATTGGTTCTGCGTCCGACATCAAAACCTTTGGCAAGGAGACGACCGAACCGAACGTTTTGCAAAGTGGTGCTTATCGAAAGACGGATTTCCAGATAGTAGTAGCCGTCTCGGCCCTGGTGGATCTTGGGGGCGGATGCTCGCTTAAGGAACGGGAGCTGCATTTGGATGAACGTGAGGTAGATGCCGATGATGCCGGCGACGGTGGCCGTAAAACCGAAAAACGTAGATAGATCCATGACTTTCTCCGTGGGGTGGTTGATGGACTGTGTTGGCGAACACACCTCAATCATCCCACGGAACCAAACAAAAGGAGTTGCCGCTATGGCAGGGTTTCTTTCAAAAGCGATCAGCGAACAGAAAGCGCGGACCCGTCCGGATGCTGATGAGGGCAACGGTTCCTACATGGTGCCGACGTCGATGGCGTGTCCGGCTGCCGGCTGTCCGTTCCCGTGCGATACGGGGCGCAACGGTCGGTTCCTTTGCTCATTCCATACGGGCGTGCAGTCGCAGTACTGGCCGCTCGTCACGGAGATTCTGCAAAGGTATTGGGCCGTCTGGCAGATGGCCATCATTCACTACCAATGCTTCAACGACTTGGAGGCAGCGACTGAAGTGATTCACCAGATCAACGCGGATCCCGTCATGCGGGCGGCAGGCATCGAGATGCTGAGTGAGGCCGAGATGAAGGCGATGTATGGGCGCGGAACTGGCCACTTCCCGCTCGACATCATCTCGACCATGATCCATCGTGAGATCGAAGTTGGGATCGCCAAGAAGCGCGAGCGTGACGGCGGCAAGAAGCAGGCAAGGCCGTCGGCAGCTGAGCGGGTGAGGTCGCTTTGTCAGCGTATAGGTCATCGTGCGGCGCCGATGGCGTAGCCGGTTTGAGGAGTTGAACTGGAATGGTAGTCGTCGAAGGGGAGCCGATCGGTAAGGGGCGCCCTCGGGTGAGCTCGAGATCCGGCACTGTCTACACGCCTAGGAAGACTGTTGCGTATGAGGATGCGCTGCGCTTCGCTGCAAAACTGTCAAAAGATCGGCTTGGTACGGCCCCGGCTATTGCGATCATTCGAGCTTTCTCTGAACCGCCGACATCATGGTCGCAGAAGAAAAAGAAGGTGGCAGTCGGCGGCAGGGTTCAGAAGATCACGAAGCCGGATATCGACAATGTCGTGAAGTCGGCTCTGGACGGCATTCAGGATGTGTGCTTTGACGATGACAGACAGATCGTTGCATGCGTGGCCATCAAAGCCTATGACGTTCGGGCGAGGCTCGAGATCGAGCTCCTTGCGATCAAAGATGAGGGAGAGGTGCTCATCGCGCAGGGTGAGGGCAGAAGCTTCGAGGGGTGTTCGCTTGAGGATTTGCTGGCAAAGGTACTGGGAGGTAATTGTGGAGCGGGACTGGCAGACTGTGAAGAGACTGGAGAACTGGTTGAGGGTCTTCGCGCCGCGTAGGGCAGTCTCTTCATGGGGGCGAGCACCATTCCTTGCGTTGGAAGAAACTCTTTTGAGGGAGTATGGACGCGATGAGAATGCACCGTGCAAGGCGGCGCCGTCTAAACAGTTGGATCTGGCTGACGCTGAAAAGGAGATCGGAAGAGCACACG
>JAXZEJ010000166.1:0-15774 GCA_037424205.1 bacterium
ATTGTTTTCTCCTCAATTTGACTTGTGCGTCCTCTATCACTTTCGGAATGTTCAGGGCGAAAGCGATGTGAGGGCTAAGGGATGGGGGATATTATGTTCAACTCAGAAAAAATGCGCATCGGGAGAAACCGTAAGATGGTGTTCTTTTAGGGGCGCAGGCAGTTCTGTCCGATCAAGCCCGAAACGTGAAGCCGTCTCTGCCGTTTATCTCGTGTCAAACAACAGGCGTTTTCCTTCTCCCTCTTAAGGGGTAGGTCTTTGTCAGTTGGTAGTATTTCCAATAAAGGCTTACTTCTGCACCCCGAGAGAATGCATTGAAAAGAAGAAGCCGTAAATATGATCCGACCAATAAGGAGACAAACAATGTCAGTTACCGGACTGCAGACCGAAGGTCTGAAGTATGCCAAGGCGATTTTTGATACGGTTCGACGCATGTCGGCGGATACGCTGGGCGTTTCCCGTCAGGGTTACAGTGCGCTCGAGACGGATGTCCTGCATTATCTGCAGGGGCTTGGCCGCGATATTGATCTTGAAATTCGTTCAGATGACGCCGGCAATGTATGGATGACCATGCCCGGGCGAGATCGCACGCTTCCCGCCATTGTCGCGGGCAGCCATGTTGACAGCGTTCCGCAGGGCGGCAACTACGACGGTCTTGCCGGCGTGGTCGCTGCGCTCACCGTTGCCTGGTGGATGCATCGTCATGAAGTTCAGCTCGAACGCGACTACACGGTTCTTATGATGCGTTGTGAAGAGAGTTCCTATTTCGGCAAGGCCTACGTGGGTTCGCTCGGAATGATGGGCCGTCTCACGCAGTCCGATCTGATGCTTCGTCATCGTACGGAGGACATCACGCTTGGTCAGTGCATTTCTGCCTGCGGGCTTGATCCCAACAAGCTCACAGCCGGCACGCCGATTGTCGATCTCAAAAAGATTGCCTGCTTCATCGAACTTCATATCGAGCAGGGTCCTACGCTTACGAGCAATGACACGATCCGTGTCGGCGTTGTCACCGGCATTCGCGGCAACGTTCGCCACAAGAATGTTGTTTGCCATGGCGAGACCGCTCATTCCGGCGCCGTCAACAAGGAATTCCGCCACGATGCCGTGATGGCGACGGCGGCGCTCATCCACCGCATGGAAAATCATTGGCAGGAATGGCTTGACCGCGGCGAGGACCTCGTCTTCACGGTTGGCGTCATCCGCACGGGTGCTACGGCCGCCATTTCTGTCATTCCGGGTGAAGTGAGCTTTACGATCGACATGCGAAGCTTGAGCGCCGACACGTGCGAGCGCTTCCATCAGCTGATGCTTGAAGAAGCTGCCGCTCTTGAAAAGGAACGTGGCGTTCGCTTCGATTTTGACAAGCCGCTCTATACGGCTCCGGGCTTCGTTGACCAAGCATTGTCCGATCGTCTCTACAAGGCTGCCGAAGACAATGGCATTCCGTGCATGCGTCTTCCCTCCGGCGCCGGTCACGATGCCGCCGTGATTGGCGGAGCCGGCATTCCGGTAGCGATGATCTTCATCGCCAATCAGAACGGTTCGCACAATCCGCATGAGGAAATGATTCTGAAGGACTTCATGACGGGTGCCGATCTTCTCTGGCAGGCGGTTCGCCAGTTCGATTGACAAGGTGGCAGCAATGGAAAGGAGCAAGCCGGTTTCGGTCGTGCTCATAGATGATTTTCCGCTGTTCCGCAAGGCAATGGCGGATGTCTTGAGCGCAACCGGGGAATTCCAGATTGTGGGGCAGACGGGGGAGGGCGACATTGCGCTTGGTCTTGCCTCGCTTGGCCCGGACATCATTGTGATGAGTCTTGAGGCTGAGGAGTACTCGGCGCTTGATCTTCTTAAGGAGATCAAGTACCGGCACCCTGCTACGCGCGTGGTGATGGTGATGAGCTCGGCCGACAGTTCCGGCCGCCTCATGCAGGCCATCCGTCTTGAAGCGAACGGCTATCTGCTTCGCACGATTTCACCGGGCGAATTTCTGGAACAGCTTCGAAAGACTGCTCTGGGCGGCATGGCTTCGAGCGAAAAGGTGACTTCTGCACTTGCTGAGAAGCTTCGCGGCGATTCTTACGTTGTTGAAGACGACAGGCGCATTACCGAGCTTACGGCTCGAGAACAAGATGTGCTTGGATATTTGGCAACCGGCATCTCCAATATGGAGTTGTCCCAGCTGCTCGGCATCTCCGAGGGAACCGTCAAGGTTCATGTCAAGCACATGCTCAAGAAGCTCAAGTTCCGCTCTCGTGTGGAGCTCGCCGTCTGGGCGGCAGAGAACGGCTTCAAGGTCAAGCCGAACGAAGGCGGAGGCTGATCGGCGTTTGATTTGATTGATGGAAAAACGCGCGTTCCCATTCGGAGCGCGCGTTTTTTTTCTCTGGCCAACGGGAAGACGATTGAGGCGTTTTTGATGCGGTTTTTGCAGATTGCGCGTGATGTGTTGAAGGGATGGTCTGCACCAAGGGCGAAGTGAGGATGCCAGATGCATTCAGGAGCGGCGGCTATCGAATGGAGACATCTGAAAATGCAAAGGGACAATGCTTTCGCATTGTCCCTTTACTGTGCCTATTTTGGCCTGAGCCGGTGGTCCGCCGGCTCAGATTTCATCTGGTGTCCTCAATGTAGTTCTTAGATTAGATGAAACCGTAGCAGAGGCCAAGGATGTAGCCGGTAGCAGTAGCGGTCAACACACCGATCAGGCCCGGAAGGATGAAGGAGTGGTTGATCACGAAGCGACCGATGTGCGTCGTGCCGGAACGGTCGAACTGGAGAGCGGCCAGGTCGGACGGGTAGGTCGGCAGGATATAGTAGCCGTAGCAGGCGGCGGCGCAGGAAACCACGAGGCCCGGGGGAACGCCGATGGAGAGGGCGACCGGAACGATGGTGGCAACAGCGGCAGCCTGGGAGTTCACGAGCTTGGACGTCAGGAGCAGGACGAGAGCGTAAGCCCACGGATACTGGCGGACAACTTCAGTCATGACGGCCTTGAGGTCGGCAAGGTGAGCGGCAAACATCGTGTCGGCCATCCAAGCCACGCCGAACACGGCGGTGATGGCAACGCAGCCGGCGGAGAAGACCGGAGTCTTGCCGATGCTGGAAGCACGCGTCTTGCAGAAGATCACGATGAAGGCGCCGCAGGCGAGCATGAACATCTGAATGAGCAGCGTCATGGAGAGAGCCTTCTTGCCGATGATCGGACGAAGTTCAGGGAACATGCCAAAGACGGCGACGGCAGCAACCGTGGCGAGGAAGATCCAGAGGGAAGCCCACTGTTCCGGACGGAAGGTCTTGCCGATGAGGGTGGTCGTTTCACCGTAGACGTACTTCTTCTGTTCCGGGTCGGAGATCAGCTTCTGGAACTCCGGATCCTTGTCGAGGTCCTTGCCGCGGAACATGGAGAAGACGGAGACGGCGAAGAGGCCGACGAGGGCGCCCGGGATCGTGATGCTGAAGAGCTGAACGAAGCCGAAGCTATGGCCGCCGACCTGATAGCCGTCGCACAGAGCAATCATCGACACGGCGGCAACGGCTGCCGGCGAGCAGATGATGGACATCTGGGAGGCAATAGTGGAAGCGGCCATCGGGCGTTCCGGACGGATGCCGTTCTTGATGGCGACGTCATAAATAATCGGAAGCATCGTGTACACGACGTGGCCCGTGCCGCAGAGAAGGGCGAGGAACCAGCAGAGGTACGGAGCGAGGAAGCAAACCGCGCGCGGGTGCTTGCGGAGCATCTTTTCAGCGATCTGGAGGAGGCAGTCAAGGCCGCCGGCAGCCTGAAGGGCGGCGGAGGCGCAAATCACGGCCAGAATCGTCAGAATGACGTCGACCGGGGGCTTGCCGGGCTTCAGATGGAAGCCGAAAACGAGGATGATAAGGCCGATGCCGCCGATAAGGCCGAGGGCCATGCCGCCCTTGCGGGCGCCGTAGAAGAGGGCAACCAGAACGATGACTAGTTGTGCCCAAAAGTCAAAACCGAGCATGTTAATTCTCGCAGTCAAGTTGTGAGGACATTTCTAATTGTGACGGCTCTTGTACCTCTTGGGGGATATTTCTCACCTACTTTTGACCTATGGACATAAATCGAAGGTGTAACCTCAATTCTTTACAGAAAAATATTGTTACGCCTAGTGAAATCCCCTAGAGTGGATGTATTAGGCATATTTTTTGAAGTGCTTTGATCAAGGGTTTTCCCTGTGCTAGAGGGAATTACAAGGGGTGCAGGATTGAGGTGAGTCGAAAAATGCTAGGGAAAATTGCTGAAATAGTAGGGGTTTATGAAGATTGTGATTTAAAAACCTCAACATTAATTAGTGAAAACCCTGTACCCCTAAAGAGGGTGTAAAAAATAAGGCGCCCGTACAAAGTAACGGACGCCCTATTGATAGGCTTGACTAATGAGTGTCAGTCAGGCTTGGGGTGTTGATCAGGCCTTCTTGCAGGCAATCGTGACGGGCTTGAGCTGCTTGAAGAAGTCGTTGCCCTTGTCGTCGACGAGGATGAAGGCCGGGAAGTTCTCAACGCGGATCTGGTAGACGGCTTCCATGCCGAGTTCCGGATATTCGATGCATTCGATGCTCTTGATGCAGTCGCTCGAGAGAACGGCAGCAACACCGCCGATGGTGCCGAGGTAGAAGCCGCCGTGCTTCTTGCAGGCGTCGGTGACGACCTGAGTGCGGTTGCCCTTGGCAATCATCACCAGAGAGCCGCCGGCAGCCTGGAATTCGTCAACGTACGGGTCCATGCGGTTGGCGGTCGTCGGACCCATGGAGCCGCAGGCGTAGCCTTCCGGCGTCTTGGCGGGGCCGGCGTAGAGAACCGGATGGTTCTTGATGTAGTCGGGCAGGCCTTCGCCGCGGTCAAGGCGTTCCTTGATGCGGGCGTGGGCAATGTCGCGGGCTACAATGATCGTGCCGTTGAGAAGAAGGCGGGTGGAGACCGGGTACTTCGTCAGGTCGGCGAGAACTTCCTTCATCGGGCGGTTCAGATCGATGGTGACGCCGCCGGCTTCGCCCGGCTTGCGAAGTTCTTCAGGGATCAGACGAGCAGGATTGTCGTCCAGCTTTTCAATCCAGAGACCTTCTTCGTTGATCTTGCACTTGACATTGCGGTCGGCGGAGCAGGAAACACCCATGCCGATCGGGCAGGAGGCGCCATGGCGCGGCAGACGGATGACGCGGACGTCATGAGCCATGTACTTGCCGCCGAACTGGGCGCCAAGGCCGATCTTCCAAGCTTCTTCGAGGAGCTTCTGTTCGAGTTCGACGTCGCGGAAGGCGCGGCCGGTTTCGTCGCCGGTGGTGGGCAGGCCGTCATAGTAGTGGCAGGATGCGAGCTTCACCGTGAGCATCGTGCGTTCGGCGGAGGTGCCGCCAATGACGAAGGCGATGTGGTACGGCGGGCAGGCGGCCGTGCCAAGACTCTTCATCTTGTCGATGAGGTAGGGAACGAGCTTGGCCGGGTTGAGGACGGCCTTAGTTTCCTGATAGAGATAGGACTTGTTGGCGGAACCGCCGCCCTTGACGACGCAGAGGAACTTATATTCGGCGCCTTCGGTCGCTTCGATGTCGATCTGAGCAGGAAGGTTGCACTTCGTGTTCACTTCGTCATACATCGTGAGCGGGGCATTCTGAGACTGGCGAAGGGCATTCTCAGTGTAGGTCTTGTAGACGCCCTTGGAAATAGCTTCTTCGTCGCAGTAGCCAGTCCAGACCTGCTGGCCCTTTTCGCCGTGAACGATGGCGGTGCCGGTATCCTGACAGAACGGGAGGATGCCCTTGGCGGCGGTTTCAGCATTGCGGAGGAACATCAGGGCGACGTACTTGTCGTTGGCCGTGGCTTCCGGGTCGGAAAGAATCTTGGCAACCTGTTCGTTGTGTTCACGACGAAGCATGAAGTTGACGTCGTGGAAGGCGCCGTTGATCAGCTTGGTGAGGCCTTCGGCTTCAACCTTGAGGATTTTCTTGCCTTCGAATTCACCGACGCTGACGTGATCTTTGGTCAGAAGATAGTATTCGGTCTTGTCTTCGCCGGTCTGGAACATGGGCGCATACTTAAATGCAGGAGTCTGAGCCATGATGTCTATGCCTTATTCAGTTGGTGACGGCCGCGGGGATTTTGCGGCCACGACAAACGTCTGCTTTGTGACAAAGTTTTGCCATTGGTCCAGCAGACGATCTCTAGTTCCGATTATCTACCTCTTTTGGAGGAGACTGAATAAGACTTTAGCCCTAGTTGGGCATGAAAAACGAAGGTTTATTGACTAGGGAGGCACTTCTCCGTATGTCTTAACGTTTTGTTGCGGTGAATCCTGAGCATCAGGCATTCAGAAGCCTGCCGTGCTCAAGCGTGAGTATCCGGTCAATGTTTGTTGAAGGGATGTGAGCCTCATCGGCAATGACGGCAATGTTTCGAGTGTCGCGTACCCACTTGGAGATACAGGTTAATACCGATGCTGAGGATTCGGCAGAAAGCTTGCGCGAAGGTTCGTCAAGAAGAATGACACGAGGGTGCTGTACGAAAAGCTGGGCTACCTCGGCGAGGCGGTATTGCCTGGGCGTCAGAACGGAGATCGGGGAATGAGCAAGAGACTCGAGGCGGCAGCGTACAAGAGCGTCCTCAATGCGTTCGCCCGCATCATTGGGCAGCTGCCAGGTGTTCTGCATGAGCCCCATCTGCAGGAACTGCGTGACGGTCATGTAGGGGGAGACGAGGTTTCGGGAGAGCGGCTGAATCAGCTCGCTTGCTCCGTTGTCGCTGAATCGTCTTGCTCCTTCAGTGAGTTCAAGACTTCCGGTGTGGCCAATCATGCCGGAAAGAGCCTTCAGCAGAGAAGTCTTTCCAGCGCCTATGACTCCAGTGACGAGATTGACTGTTGCGGCGGTAAGTGTCAGAGAGAGATCGATGACTGCCGGGATACCTTGATATGCAACACTGAAATTGGAAAGACGAAGCTGAAGCATGGCTTTGAAGTTTAAAAAAACGTATAAGCCATGATAGGCATTTGGCCCTAAGAAAGAAATTAGCCAAAAGGCGAAATCGACTAGTTCTTTAGTATAAGTTTTATGCTTCAGAAATGTCTTTTGACTCTGATTCGGCGCTGGAGCGAGTGAAAATCGTCACGCCGGCGGCTGCGTTCGCTGCTCGGATTTCTTCGGAGTAGATGAGAGGAGCTGGTCTTCGGTCAAGGTAGACGCGTGTCACGACAAGGCCGGGGGAGCCTGCGGGTGTGCTCAAGTGTTGTGCAAAGTCGCTGTTGAGTGAAATGGCCTTGCAGCTCTGGGTCATGGAGCGGCAGCGAACGCCGGCGTGGTCCTCAAGGATTCCAAGAATTGATCCCGCATTTTCGGGGGTCAGAAAGGGCATCAGATCGCGTGCGGCGTCGCGAATCCATAGTTCTGTGACGGCGACGATGCTTCCGTCCGTTATTTTGGTGAGAAATGCGAGCGTGATGAGCGGCGTGAGCAATGCAAAGCCGGTTCGTTCGGAAACCGCTTCGTTGCAGATGATGCGTCGAATGAAGAGAAGTTCTCGGTTTTCGGAATCGGAGAGCTGAGACGGTCGAATATGGGCCGTGAACTCGGCGCCGCGTCCGTCGCCTTTGACGATCGTGCCGCGACGGGGAGAGCGTTCAACAAGACCGAGGTGAACGAGCTCTGCCAGAGCGGAGCGCACGGTATGCCGGCTCATGCTGAAATCGGACATGAGCTGAGCTTCAGTCGGAAGATGGCTTCCGACCGGGCGGCGCCCGGAAAGAATGTCGCCGGCAAGTCTTTGGGCCAGGCGGCTCCAGAGCGGAGTGCGTGCGGTTTTGATTTTGGCCATGCGAAGAGGGTATGAAAAAACTCCCGCCGGAGCAAGTCCTGCGGGAGTTTGTTTGGTCAGTATTCAGTGGGCTGAAGGAGAACTATCACAATCAGCCGGAGTACTGATTACTTCCACCAGTTGTTTTCGTCAGCGAGGACGTAACGCGTGGCTTCCTGGCCGTTCTCGATCTGTTCAGCGCCGATGGAGTAGTTCTTCCAGGCGGTGAGCGTGCCGCAGACGATCATGAGAAGAGCGATGAAGAGGAAGGTCTTACGAAGGCCGGCGCGGTCGCCGTTGCGCTGGTCGATGATGTCCGTTTCCGGGTTCTTGGCGAAGATGTCCCACTTAACGGCAAGGCGATAGAGACCGATCATGCCGTGGAGTTCGGTGATGACGAGGAAGACGAACGTGTAGATCATGCCCATGTGGTGGGTGTGAACACCGATCAGGTTCACGTCAAAGCCATGCGGGTTGCAGAGCATGGAGATGAGGTGCGGGAACACGAAGATGAAGAGGAGGAAGGCCGTGATGAACTGGACAATCCAGAGCGTCGTGTCTTCGTGACGGAGCATCTTGTAGTGAGCAAGAATGTCGCGGAGCTGATGGTAGGAGGTCGGGAAGCGACGAAGAGCGCAGAAGGCGTGAACAACAACGCAGAGCGTGATGAAGCCGACGAAGGCAACGTGCATCCAAGCCTGTTCTTCGGAGAAGAGGAAGAGGCCGCCGGAGGTGTTGATCAGGTTGGCGAAGAGATCCTTGCTGATCTGCACGGAGGACGTGAAGGCCATGTGGCAGAACAGGAAGATGCCCATGATGACGCCGGTGACGGACTGGAGGACGTCATAGAGAGCCGTGGTGGAGGACTGACGCTTGGCGTCCTTGAGGCCGGCGCCCCAAATATTTTCGATGGCCGTCGGGGTGTTGGAGTACTTAACGGAATCAGGGGTAGACATTTGTCTTTCCTTAGAGAACTTGTTTGTTACATGGAATCCGGTGCGGATGCGTTGACAGGGTCCGCGCCGGTTCTATGAGGGTCTATATGCCGACGGGAAGCCGGCAGATCATGTCAGCCCGTATGATGCGCTCTTAAGTCTGGTGTAAGTTTGATTTTTGTCAACTGAAACAAGACTATCTGTCAGGGGATGCGGCTGGGGAAACGCAGTTTTAAGTAGAAATACGCATTAATAATGCGTAAAAACACTCACAATTGGTAATAAATAAGGGATAACCCGTAATTATGATGGTCAAAAAAGTTTGGAAAAGTACGGGCAAAAAAAGACGGCCATGCGAGGCCGTCTGGATTAGAGGGAGAGCTGCCTGTTAGAGTGTGCCGAAAATTCGGTCGCCGGCGTCGCCGAGTCCCGGAACGATATAGGCGTTTTCGTTGAGCTTTTCATCGAGCGCGGCGACAAAAATGTCGATGTCGGGATGCTGGTCGCTCAGAACCTTGATGCCTTCAGGAGCGGCAACGAGCGCCATGAAGTGAATCTGCTTGCCTTGAACGCCTCGTCTCTTGAGGACTTCGATGGCGTGGGCGGCGGAGTGTCCCGTTGCGATCATGGGGTCGACGACGATGTAGTTGCTGGTGGGAGCGTCGGGAAGGCGAACCAGATATTCAACCGGCTCATGCTGCTCGTTTCGGCAGACGCCGATATGACCGACGCGGGCGGTGGGGATCAGAGCGAGCAGGCCGTCGGTCATGCCGAGGCCGGCGCGAAGCACCGGAACGATGACGGGATCCTTTTCGACGAGCATGGGCGCCTTGGTCGGGCAAATGGGAGTTTCGATTTCCTCGAGCTTCGTCGGGAAGTCGCGGGTGACTTCGTAGCCCATCAGAAGCGCGATTTCATGGAGCAACGTGCGGAAGTCCTGCGTGCCGGTGTTTTTGTCGCGCATCAGGGTGAGCTTGTGCTCAATGAGGGGATGGTCGACGATGTGAAGACGGGGAAAGCGGGAATCGGTGCGCATGAAAGGTTGCCTCTGTCGTGTTGGCCTCGCTTGGTAGAGCGGGGCGTATGCGAGGCATTCCGGAACGCGTATGGGCGGACGAGGAATGCCTCGGCAGTGTTAAATTAACCTAACACTATAGTATTGGGACCTCAATCAGTCAAAGAGGTTCTGAGGCGTTTTCGGGCAATTCCCGTTCCAACGCGTACGGTGCATTTGCTATGATGATTCCGAAATAGCGCCGTTCCGGCGCCGCCACAGGGCGGAGTGCGGGACAGTTGTCCGTGAAGCGGAATCGCGCATGTGATTCGGCGTTCCCTGTTCGTCTACGTCCGGCTGTTTCCGAAGCCGGACGCTTCGGAGCTCCTTATGAAGATTCGTACTATTTTCCTGTTGCTCGTCCTAATCCTGATGGCGGTCTTTCTGGTCATCAACTGGACGGCTCTTTCGGCGGTTACGTCCGTCAACCTGATCTATACCGAAATCCAGGCTCCTCTTGGGGTTCTCGTCGTGGGCGGCTTTGCCGCCGTCGTCTTCGTTCTGCTTGTCTACATGGTCTGGCAGCAGGCGAGCGTTACGCTTGAATTGCGCGCTGCCTACAAGGAAGCTCGCAATGCGCGCAACGTGGCCGATGATGCGGAAAAGAGTCGCTTTGCCGAGAGCAACCGTCTTCTGCTTGAACGAATCGAGAAGCTTGAGGCATTCATGACGGCCCGCTCCGACGAGACGCTCACTGCCGTTCGTCAGGAAGCCGCTCGTGCCGAAGAGCGCTATCAGGCGCTTGTCAGCGACCAGAAGAAGGCGCAGGGCGAGCTGACCGCACAGGTTCAGACTCAGATCGGCGCCATGGAAAAGCGTGTCGTTGAAACGCTTCCTTCCGCTGTTTCTGCGGCAGCTCCGGTTCCGGCTCCTGCTCAGACCGAAAATGAAGAGGCCGAGAAGAAGGCTGATGCCGAAGAGACCAGCACTCGCAAGAGTGTTTTCAGGGATCTCTTCTGATCGCTGCTTTTCCATAATGAAACAGGGGCGCTTCCGAAAGGAGGCGCCCCTGTTTTTCTAGGCTCCGGCTTTACCGAGGTTTACTCGGCGTGATAGGCCGTGACGCGTTCGACTTCATCGGCTGCGCCGAGGAAGACGGCCACGCGCTGGTGGATCTTTTCAGGCACGATTTCGAGAATGCGCTGGTGACCGTTCGTGGCGGCACCGCCGGCGTTTTCCATCAGCATGGACATCGGATTGGCTTCATAGAGCTGGCGGAGCTTGCCCGGCTTCGAGAGGTCGCGGTGATCACGCGGATACATGAAGATGCCGCCGCGCTGGAGAATGCGGTGCACTTCGGCCACCATGGCGGCGACCCAGCGCATGTTGAAGTCCTTGCCTCGAACGCCGGTCTTGCCTTCAAGAAGCTCGGCGACATAGCGCTTGACAGGATCCTCCCAGTGGCGCATGTTGGAGCAGTTGATGGCGAATTCCTTGGCTTCGCGGGCAACACGGACGTCTTCAGCCGTGAGCATGAAGGTGCCGGTCGTCGGATCAAGCGTGAACATCACGACACCGCGGCCGAACGTAAAGACGAGCTGAGTCTGGGGACCGTACATGCAGTAGCCGGCGGCGACCTGCTGGGTGCCCGGCATCAGAAAGTCTTCGGCAACGGGTTGACGCTTAGGACGAACAGCAGGCATGACCGAGAAGATCGAGCCGATGGACACATTGATGTCAATGTTGGAAGAACCGTCAAGCGGGTCGAAGCAGATCAGGTACGGACCGATCGGGAGGTTTTCCGGAACGGGGATGACATCGGGGATTTCTTCACTCACCATGCCGCAGACGGAGCCGGAAAGTGCGACGGCCTCAACAAAGATGTCGTTGCTGATGATGTCGAGCTTCTTCTGGTCTTCGCCCTGAACGTTTTCGGAACCGGCCATGCCGAGCACGCCGGCAAGCGCGCCGTTGCGAACCTTGAAGCTGATCGTCTTGCAGGCTTCGGAGACGCTGACGATCAAACGGGAAAGGACGGGGTCGAGGTCGTGAAGCTGCTGTTCACGGCAGAGATACTGACTGAGAGAAAGAGTGGACACGATGTAAATTCCTCTTAAGCGGGATTGTTCAAAGCTTTTTCAACGATTTCGCGCACGCTGGCGGAGAGCTTTTCCTGTTGTTCCAGATGCTTGAGAGCCTGGAACATCAGGTTGGAAAGCTGCGGCGTGTAGCGGCGCCAGTTTTCAAGACTGCGGGCGACGCGAGAGGCGACCTGCGGATTGAGGGCGTCGAGCTGAAGGACGCATTCTGCCCAGAACTTGTAGCCGGCGCCGTCCGGACGATGGAATTCGGCCGGATTGTTCATGAAGAAGGCCACGAGCAAAGCATAAACGTTGTTCGGGTTCGCCATGGAGAAGAAGGGACTGCGGACGAGTTCGGCAACGCGGGTGATGACGGGAGTTTCCCCGGCAAAACAGGGAGCCGTAGCCTGAATCGTCAGCCACTTGTTGACGAGCAACGGTTCGGTGTACCACTCCTTGAGCGCCGCGACGATGGTGTCGTTCTTGGTCGGGGTGCTCGAGGCTGAGATCAGGGAGAGCGAGGCGAGGCGGTCCGTCAGATTGTTGGCCGTATTGAACTGGTCGCGTACGCGAAGCACCATCGTCTTGTTGCCGCTGGCGATGGTGAAGTAGTAGCAGGTGTTCTTGAGGGCGCGGATGCCGGCGCTCGTGGAATCAGGCGAATAATCGCCGTCGAGTCTGCAGGTGTCGATAACCTGTTCAAGCTTGCTGTGCCAGCGGATGCCGAGTGCTTCGCGCACGATTTCGCGCGCTCGGTGCACGGCGGCCGGATCGATGATCGGAAGAGCGTCGGAAACGGCGCGTTCGTTGGGAAGCTCCATTGCAACGGCGCGGAAGGCGGGCGAGAGAGAATCGTCATCGATGAGAGCGCCGAATGCGTCTAGAAGCGTCGGGTTCACGGGCGCCTGCTCGTTGGCGAGAACGGCACGAACCTGCTCAAGAATTGCCTTCATCATCAGGCGGTTCATGGCTTCCCAACGGTTGAAGGGATCGCTGTCGGTTCGGGCAAGGAGCGCCAGTTCATCGGTGCAGAGCTCAATGTCAAGGATGACCGGGGCCGCAAAACCACGGTTGAGACTAGGCACGGGCTTTTCGCGAAGTCCCGTGAACACCCAGGTCTGGCGGGCGTCCTTGAGTTCGAACATGCGAGTGAGCTGGGCGGCGCCTTCGGCTTCGCCTTCAAGAAGCACGGGCATTTCACGGCCTTCGGAGTTAAGCAGAGCAACCGGGAACGGCATCAGAAGCGGTTCCTTGGAAGCCTGGCCCGGCGTGGGAGGCGTGGTCTGTTCGACCGTCATGACAAGCTGGCCGGCCTCGGCGTTCCACTGAGTGGAGACGGCAAGGCGCGGGGTGCCGGCTTGAGCGTACCAGCGGCGGAACTGCTCGAGAGAGCGGCCGGAGGCTTCTTCCATGGCCTCCAGGAAGGCTTCGCATGTCACGGCGTGACCGTCGTTGCGGGCAATGTAGAGATCGAAGCCCTTGCGGAAGGTTTCGCGCCCAAGAAGCGTCTGGAGCATGCGAATGACTTCGGCGCCCTTGTCATACACGGTGCTCGTGTAGAAGTTGTTGATTTCCTGATAGCTGTCGGGACGGATCGGATGGGCCATGGGGCCTGCATCCTCTGCGAACTGGGCCAGACGGAGCGTCTTGACGTTGCGGATGCGCTCAACGGCGCGCGCGGATTCATCGCCGAGCATGTCGGCGGAGAATTCCTGATCTCGGAAGACCGTCAGGCCTTCCTTGAGCGTGAGCTGGAACCAGTCGCGCAGCGTGACTCGGTCGCCCGTCCAGTTGTGAAAGTATTCATGACCTACGACGGACTCGATGTTGGCGTAGTCCTGGTCGGTGGCGACCTTGGGATTGGCGAGCGCATAACGGGCGTTGAAGATGTTGAGCCCCTTGTTTTCCATCGCGCCGAAGTTGAAGTCGTTCGTTGCCACGATGCGGAAGCCGTCAAGGTCGAGCTCGAGCCCCCAGCGTTCCTCATCCCAGCGGATCGACTTTTTGAGACTGTCCATCGTGTGCTGGGTCTTGTCGATGTCCTGCGGCTCGACCCAGACTTCAAGGTTGGCCGTACGACCGTCCTTGAGAACGATCGTGTCGCGAAGAGCTTCAAGCTTGCCTGCGACAAGCGCAAAGAGATAGCAGGGTTTCGGGAACGGATCCTCCCAGCGTGCTTCGTGACGGCCGTCGTCGAGATCCTTTTCCTCAATGCGGTTGCCGTTGGTGAGAAGCACCGGGTACTGCTCCTTGGATGCGCGAATCACGACGCTGTAGCGTGAGAGCACGTCGGGACGGTCCAAGAAGTAGGTGATGCGGCGGAAGCCTTCGGCTTCGCATTGGCTCATCAGATTCTGGCCGGACGCATAGATGCCGGAGAGCGCCTTGTTGGCGGAAGGACTGAAGCGGTTGACGACGATGATGTCGCATTCGCGGTCGACACCTCGGATGGTGAGCAGGGTATCGGTGACTGCGTAGCGGGATTCGTCGAGCGGAAGACCGTCGATCGCAACGCTCACAAGCGTCAGGGTTTCGCCGTTGAGAACAAGGTCGGAGGAAGCGGTCGCATCCGGATTCGGACGCACGTGCATGGTGTTGATGACGCTGGTGCTGTCGGCGTCAAGGTCGAACTCAAGGTGCACGGTGTCAATCAAATGAGACGGTGCGCGATAGTCGGCGCGGAAAGTGGTTTCTGCCATTTGTGCTCGCAAAATGTGAACGCGGCAGAGCACGTCCGCCGCAGAAAGCAATGGGTTTCTAGCGATTGTAGACAAATCGGCGTTGCCCTGCCGATGGGTAGAGACATTGCACGGATCAAATGAAAGACCCCGGCGCTCTTTCGGGCGTCGGGGTCTTGAAATGTTGCTTTTTCAGAAAAGCCGGCTGTTGAAGAAATTACTTCGCGGCGGTTTCCTGAGCCTTGGCCATTTCGGCATCGGCAGCGGCGTAGTCGTGACCGACCTTCGGATGGCAAGCCAGGCAGTCGGCAGGCTTCTTCGGATCCTTGTCAAGGTTCTGATGCATCTTGGCGACGAACGGCTTCTTGGCATTCTGCATGCGGGACAGGTCGTGGCAGCCGCGGCAGGCGGAGTAGTTGCGGTCAAGCATCTGCTTGTGAACGGCTTCGGCCATTTCCTTGCGCTTTTCGACCTGCTTTTCATGCGTGCTCAGGGAACCCTGAATCTGGCCGAGAAGCGAGGTGGTGCCGGCGCGGGCCTTGTCGAAGAGGAGAGCCGTGTAGTCGAACGGACCAACGTGTTCGTTGGAGTGATTCAAAAGGTGGCAATCGGAGCAGCCGGCGGTGGCGCCGGATGCCGTCATGTAGTGCTGGCCCTTCTTGTAGGCGGCGTAGGTGACGTCCATGGAGTGGCAGAATTCGCCGCAGAACTTGGGGCTGCCCGCCCAGTGAACGACGCTCGTCAGGATGCCGACGAAGACGATGCCGATGACGGCACCAATGAGCAGAACGCCGGCGACATACCATTTGCTATTGTTGTTGGCCATGTTGAACCTTCTTGTAAATGCAACCGGATAAGCAGTGTGCGTATATAGGGGGAGCCTTCCGGAAGCTGATTCGGGGTGGTGAGGGCAAACTTCGCCCTAGGGAAGCGAAATCTGCATGGGTGTAATCATATTAAGGTTTGTGTAAGGAAGGGTGAAAGCGGGTTGATTGCCGTCAAGAAAGATGCTGTTTCACCCTGATGGACGATGTTTGGACGAAGAACGCGACGAGTTATGACGTCAAGGCGACAACGACGGATTCCGGTGCAACAGCGGCGACGGCGCGCATGCCGATGTGAAGGCCGTGGCCGGGTTTTGCAAAGCCTACGACGGTGATGCCGGACGGCAGCTGGATAGTGCATTCGCCCCCCTTGTCCTCTCGCTCGCTGCGAAGCACCGTGCCCACGATTTCGTTATCGCGGCTTCCGATGGTGGAGGGATTGTCTGC
>JAXZEJ010000167.1:0-1475 GCA_037424205.1 bacterium
ATGCCGCCTTCGCGGTCGACGTTGCCGTTGAAGGCGTTGAGAATATTGATGAGCTGATAGAGCTCGATGTCGTTGCCGTTCTTGGAGGAGTACCAGCCGTCGTCCACAACGCCCTTGAGGTTGGCGAAGTTGCGGGCGATCGTCAGAAGCTCGTCGGCAGGAATGCCCGAAATCTTCTGAGAGGCTTCCGGCGTGTGCTTGGCGGCGATGCCGGCAAGAATGTCGAGCGCGGTGCGCACGGCGGTCTTCGAACCATCGGCAAGCTTCACCTCTTCGGCAAAGTGCAGGTTGGCTTCCGTGTCGGCGGATTCGTCAAACCCGACGGCATTGCCCTTTTCGTCGAGAACAACACCCTGGAAGACGATGGCGTTCTTCTTCAGGTCATGAACGGCATAGCGGTCCTTGCGGCCGCCCTTCTTCATGTCGGCTTCGGTAAGCGGACGGCCGTCCTCCTTGATCAGGTAGGCGGCGTTCGTGTGCTTGGCAAGGAACGTCAGGTCGGCAAGGCCTTCCTTGAGCATGACGTTCATCATCGCGAGAACGAACGAGGCGTCCGTGCCCGGACGAATCGGCACCCACTTGGCGTCGCCGTAGGCAATATCGGGCATGCGCGGGTCAACGCTCACAACCTTGGCGCCGCGCTCGCGGGCCTCGTTGAGAGAGTGCAGGCAGCCCATGGCGGAGCCCATGGAGCGGCCGATGAGAATGAGATAGCGCAGATGCTTGTAGTCGGGCTCGATCTTGCCCGCGCCCGTAAAGCCCTTGCCGTAAACCCAGTCGCGGCCGGCAATGGAGGCCGTGTTGCAGGTGCTCGAATGGCCGATGTCGTTCGGGGAGCCGAGCGGGAACGTGATCCACTTGGAGTAGGAGGAGAAGGAATGCGAGGTCGAGACGACGGACTCCTCGCCGTGCTTTGCAACAACATCCTTGAGCTTCGCGGCAATGTCGTTCAGAGCTTCGTCCCACGAAACCTGCTTGAACTTGCCTTCGCCGCGCTCGCCGACGCGCTTCAGAGGCTTTTTGATGCGAAGCGGATGGTTCCAGATCCACATCGTGGCGGCCGCACGGCCGCAGTAGCCGCGCTGCGGATGATCCGGATTCGGGAAGATGCGAACCGTCTTTTCAGAGGTCGGCTCGCCGATCTTCTTCATGGCCACAAGGCCGCAGAAGGCGCCGCACATGCAGCACGCGAGCGGATGACGGCTCCAGCCGTTTTTCCCAATCCGCCAAATCTACCATCACATACATGACGGCAGGCTTGGCCAGACCCCTTCATTAATCCCGTACCGTCTCGCCAACTAAGGCGGGATCGGAGAAAGTTGGGCATTCGCTCTTCCTTTTGTCAGCCGGTTAAAGCTGTCAATCGGAAGTCAGCCGCGCTAACGGTAGGTCGGAGACTGCGCTTTTGGCGCAGGCGACTTTCTAACCTGAATTTTGAACGAAGAACTCGCAGCAGTTATTGTTGGATTCAGAAA
>JAXZEJ010000168.1:0-2047 GCA_037424205.1 bacterium
GTTGAAGACGCCCTTCGGAAATCCGGCGCGGTCGAACGCGTCGGCAAGCAGGCAGGACGTGAGCGGCGTGTGCTGGCTGGGCTTCAGGACGACCGTGCAGCCCATGAGAATGGCGGGCACGACCTTCTGGACGACCTGGCCGAGCGGATAGTTCCATGGCGTCACGCACGAGACGACGCCGACGGGTTCGCGGTAGACGGTGGAGTTGGCGAGCTTTTCCTCAAGGACCATCTTTTCAGCGGCCTCGATGTAGGAGCGCACGCGCACGAACTGGTAGTCGCAGTGCGTCTTCGTCGTGAAGACCACGGGAGCGCCGAGCTCGGCCACTTCAAGGCGGATGATTTCGTCGCGCAGGCCCTCGAAGTTGGCGAGCATCGCCTTCATGAGGCGGATGCGCTCTTCAAGGGGCGTGCACCGCCAGCCTCCGAGCGCGTTCTTCGCGGCTAAGACGGCGCGGTCCGCATCCGTCGTTGTGCCGTCGGGAATTCTGGCAAAGTGCTCGAGCGTGGCCGGGTTCTCCACGTCGAGCCAGGCGTCGCCGTCCGAAGACGTCCATTCGCCGTTGATGTAGTGCTTTTCAAAATCCCAGGACATTTGCAAATCCTTCTTTCTTATTGTGTGTATGTTTCTGCCGGTCGGGGCCGGTGCCTCGCACGCCCGCAGCGGCGGGCGTTGGAGGAATGCGCATCGTTACTGTAGCGCAAAGCGGTGTTTTGCGCCGATCTCATAATGCTACAGCCTTCGCGAAGGCTGCTGCATACGACAAACTTAGTATATGACGCACATTTGACGCACTCGTGTGAATCCGGATGCCGCCTGCAACAGGCGTGAACAGACGGATACGCTTTGTTGCCGATCGTTCTTTCGAATCCGTGCATGATGTGGTCTGGGACCATGCGTGATGCCGTTTGTGCATCCGCCGACCGTGTCCGCTACAATCCGCGCATTCCATTTTTTACCGCAAGCGTCACGCCGAATCCGCCGATGATGCGGCCCAAGGACTGATGCGCCCAGCATGAAGACCACCATCAAGCTTACTTTGGCTGCTTTCGCGGCCGTCTCCGTCGCCGGCCTTTCGGGCTGCGGCGCTCCCGCTTCGGACGTTCGCGCCGACGCCGCCTCTCAGCAGGCTCTGAATCTCACGCCAATGCAGAAGACGGCCGGTATTTATGAAGGCAGGCTCCCGTGCGCCGACTGCGAAGCCGTTCAAACGACGCTCTATCTGCGCGCTGACGGCAGCTACACCCGCGTTTCCGAATACATCGGACACGACACTTTTGAGGAGGGCGGCCGCTGGGTGATGGCTGAAGACGGACTTCTCAAGATGACGCCCTCGGACGACGGCGATTCGCCGTGGCTTGCCCGAGCTAAGCAAGGCGGGGTCATGCTGCTTAATGCCGACGGCAGTGAGGTGGAGGACCCCCTTAAGATGTTCTACCTACTAGAAAAACAGTAATTCGAAATTTTCATCGGTACATTCGCATTAGTTTAGAATTCCTGCTATTCTGATTGGGAGAGAGCGCTGATTTAACCGGCGCCTCCCCGATTCCCAAGACACAAGAAGACAACGAGCGTCGGTAAAGACAGGCGGCAAAATCAAGCGGCTGACAGGCCCGCGCCGCACTCCAACCATCGGACGTACCCAAATGAGAACTTCCAGCACCGGTCTCCTAGAGAGACACTTCGTTCCTAAAGATGATCAAACGATGACGGTTGATGCCATCCGGCAGTATATTCAGGAAGCCTTTTCCTCCGGTGATGCCTGCCGCATCGCTGAAGTTCTTGTCAGTGCCTGTCGCATGAAGGGCCTTCCTGTTCCCGCCGATCTGTCGCTTGGCGCCGACATGTCTTACGAAACTCTCGTCGAAGTGATGGAAATGCTCGGCCTCGAGCTTCGAACCATCAAGCTCAACTGAGCCTGACGGGCAGGACTGCCGAAACAAACATACGAATTCAACAAAGCCGGCCGCATCAAATTGCGCGCCGGCTTTGTTTCATGTGTGCTCGGCATGGGCACGTTCTAGCGGGTGAAAGTCCCGAGAGGGGC
>JAXZEJ010000169.1:0-1217 GCA_037424205.1 bacterium
GCGTTCTTCAGAGCCATCCCGAACTCAACACGCTCCTCATCACCGTCACGCACGTGACGGGCACCTACGGCTCGACGGACTTCCGTAATACGCATCAGGACGGCAACAAGGCAAGGAATGAAGCGGCGCGCATCACGGTCTCAGTAATTCGGAAAGGCGTGAATCAGCTTTCGAAGCTGTGAATGACGGGCTTGTCGCCCTCGAACGTGAGCCAGCCCCCGCGGACGCATTTCGAGCCTTCGAAATGCCAGTCGGGAAGGACCGCGCGCACAATGCCGGCGGCGGTCTTCGCGATGCCCGGACGATGGGTGTGGCCGTGAATGACGGCTTCGGCCTCATGAGCAAGGGCGGCTTCGTTGAGCGCCCGCTCGTCGACGTCGGTGATGTAGGCGGCCTTCACGGACTTGCGGCTGCGGCTTCGCGCGCGGGCGTCTTCGGCCACCTGCAGGCGCTTCCTGACGGGCAGCCTGAGCATGATCCACTGCCACCAGACGCTGCGAACGCGCTGGCGCACCTTCTGATAGTCGGCGTCGAACGTGCACCAAAGGTCGCCGTGGGAGAGAAGAATGCGGCGGCCGCGCAGGAGGGCAACGGACGGATCCTGGAGAAGCGTTGCGCCGATCTCGCGCGCATAGAGGTTCCCCATCATGAAGTCGCGGTTGCCGTGCATGATGTAGAGGGCGTGGGTGGAAGCGTAGGCGCGCAGGGCTTCGGAGACGTGCGCCATCGTGTAGGAGGCGTCGTCGCCCACCCAGTAGTCGAAGAAGTCGCCGAGAATCACCAGCTCGGAATGCCCGGCCGCCTCGTTTTCAAGAAATCGCAGGAAGGCGTTCATCGTGTCGGTCTCGGCATTGCTCAGATGCAGGTCCGAGATGAAGACCGGATCGTTGAGCGTGACGGGGCCGGCGGCGCCTTCAAGCGCGGGAACGGAAAAAGGGGAGAGCATGGCGGCGATTCTTGGAATTGTTCGATCCGATCATTTTAACCGAGCGCAAAAAAGCCCGCGGGAACGAGCCTGCGGGCTTCATGCGGACGGAGGCGTCCGATTACTTTTCAGGAGTCTGGCCGTCGGCAGGCTGCTGGGCCTGGGCTTCGGCGGGCTGGGCGGCCGGAGCAGGCTGAGCGGCCGGAGCTTCGGCTGCCTGGGCGGTCTTGTCGTCGCCGAAGAGCGCTTCGCCGATCATGGAGCCGGCAACGGCGCCAGCGGCGGCACCCAT
>JAXZEJ010000170.1:0-3579 GCA_037424205.1 bacterium
CCATCGGCGAGTGTCATCACGCCACGCGCAAAGAAATCAGAAAGTCTGCTCACTTCACTACTCCGATCCACTTGTTCTCGACTGTTTTGGCCTTTGCCTTTGTCGCGCCTTCACGCTGATACCCGTCGGCAGGACAAACGGTCAAAATTGTCGTCATGCCGAGAGAGCTCAAAGAAAAAGACACTCCAGTGATCAGCATCACGTCAACCAGCCCCAAAAGCGAATCATTGACCTTCACGGACGAGTTGACTTTCCACAGACTGCCGTCGCTCTGCCGCCAGCCGTGCACCGTGTACGTCGCTGAGAGGTACTTGGCTTCGCGGTATCGCTTCTCGAAGTCCGCGCGTTTGCCGCACGTCATCGCCCCAGACTGCCCCTCATCTTTGATGACCAGCAGGCGATTTCGCTTCACAAGCGACGAGTCGACAATGCCTTTGTCCTCTGAGGTGGACCTGCCGAAGTCAGTATCCGTCCCCGCGTGTTGACCAAGCACGACGTATCTGCTGTACAGCTTCGAAGCGTCAAAGCCTGCACTTCCGCTCAAAATGTTCTTGCCAAGCTCAAGAGCGTCAGTGCACGCACCCGCATCACCGGGCTCGACGACGACAAGATCACCCGCCTCATCGTCCATGACGACAAGGTTATCCTTCGTGATCAGGCGGTTGATTGACTTATGGACCGTCTCGCCTGGGACAACCGTGTGATCTGTCAGCTTCTCGCCGACAGACGCGGTAGCACGTACCGCGATCCCGTACGGCGCTGCCAATGACGCCATGATCTCGGACGTTTTCAAGTTCTTCCACGAGGTCGTCTGGACGCCCGCGGGTGGAATCTCCTTCTTTTTGCCGTCCTTGCCGACGACGATGCCTGACCACTGATTCGGCTTTTCAGCCGTGCCGGCTCCGTACTTGGCGACGGGACAGCAGTCAACAAGATCGACCGTCTTGGACTTTCCATCGATATCGATCGTGATCTGCTTACCGTCATATCGCACGCTCACGTGATCGATGTAGCCAGTGCAAATCAAATCGTCACCAATGAAAAGCTGTACAAGGTCGCCGTTACGTAGCCGATGAAAGTCAGTATTGCCTGGAAAGTCATCGGTCACCGAAAGCTTGAAACCTCTCGTGATCTGATCCATTCCGACATCGACCTTCACTGACTTCCAACCGCCAAAGCGCTTGCCGCCGACAGAAACCTCAACGCGATTATTCATTCATCACCTTCAGAAGGTTCGCAGAGCAAAAGCCCTCATGCGCCACGCCGTTGCGGATCGCAATCTCTTGATCGCGCGTCGCATCGTCGTGGTAGTCATAAGCGTGTACAAGTGCGGGAAGCACTTCACCCGGCTCGACCGCGATAAGTCGACTGCTGTCATCTGCGCGCTCAGTCAGCACCTCAAAGACGGCAACTCGCGCTTTTTCAAGTGCAAGATATGCGTCGTCAGAAGTTGTCATCAAAAGTTCGGCATCGATAGCCTCGAGCACGTCCTGCCTCAGCTGTACGATGTCGTCGTACGACTTCGTGACCGTCGACTTGAGAGAGTCGGAAGTCTGGACGTCACCCTCGATCGGCAAGGCCTGATCGGTCTTTGTGCCGACCACAGCGCTCACGCCGACCATCTGAGCGATCAGCGTATGGCGCACAAGCGTCTCAAGTGCCGCACGGTTCTTCAACACCGCGATCTGAGTATCAGAAAGCACGGTACTTTCCGCCTTGACACGAGCGAGTGTTTTCGTACCCTCTCGAAGCTTCTCGTGCTTCGTTAAGTTCTTGAGCTGTTTTGCTACGCCAGACCACGCCCGAGCGGACGACGCAAAGCGGGACAAGCCGAGAGCGCCTATCAGGCGAGTCGCAAAAGCCTTGGGTCCACCCGTGATGAGACTGACACCTTTCGACGCCAAGTCACTGATCTCATCCACCTTGTCAAAAATCGTCGCGAGGCTCGACGTGCTGACGATACCAAGCTTGTCGAGCAGGTCGCCCTTAAGCGCAGAGTCGACCCACTCAGACACGAAGGACACGTCGATACTTTTGCAGAAGCTTTCGATCGCAGTCGTTTCGAGCCCGTCGGCTATGGACAAAGCCTTCGAGATCGTGTCGCTTCCTGTCTGCGGGTAGTCAAGCTCACCAGCCTCGACCGCGCTTATCACGACGCTTGCCGTGCGCTTGTCATTAGTGAATGTGATCGTCGAGGCCTGCTCAAGACAGCACCTCATCTCACCAAGATGCGGATGCACAAGCGTTCCAGGGCCCTCGGTCTCTATCGCTTCGATCAACTTTTCAACCTGCTGGATGTAGTCGTCACCGACAACAAAAGCAGTGAAAGTAATCTTCCGCGTCGCTCGTCCAAGGTCCTCGACATACGGCATATCGCGCTGAGGATACTCATGCACGACAGTTCGTCGCCCCGCTTTCATGTCGACTTTCGTGACGTGAAAGGGAACGCCTCTGAAAGACGCTTCATAAAGCGTTTTATCAGTCATCAGTATCCCTCCAGTGCATATCGGTCGGAGTAGCCGACATTACCGGTCAAACTCATGCCGTCGGACGACATATCGACAAGCTGTGCCGTTGTTCCAGGAGAGGCCGCTACGCGCACCGTCATCTCGCCGCTCATCCTTCCGCCAGCATCAGGCGCGTACGAAGTGAGTGCACCAAGATTGCCGGCGGGCTTAGTATCGCCATCAAGGCCGAAAAGCTTCTTCACGAAGTCAGGGACGAGAGACGAAAAGTCGAACTTTCCAAAGAAGCCTTTGATGAAGTCGCCTATGCCCGTCACGATGCTCTTGACCTTCGTATAGGCGGTATCGAGTGCCTCCGTTACAGCAGGACCGATCTTGTTCCAATTCGCGACAACAAGTCCTGCCGCCAGTGCTATTCCGCCCAAGACCAGCCCGATTGGACCGAGCGACAAGCTCGATGCCGCGGCAAATGCCTTCGCGGCAGCAACGGCGCCAAAAGACTGGACGAGCCCAAAGAGGCTTGAGCCAAGCGAGACGACGGCCATCACACTCTTGCCGGCAATGAGCGCACCCATTCCGTACAAGACAGCATTGAAGCCGCCGAGAGCATTGAAGGCGCGAACGCCATAATCGGCGATCGTCAGGATCGCGGACGCGATGCCTTCAAAGTCGATCTTGCCGATCGCTTCAGCAAAGGAGCGGGCGACCTTTTCGAACTTTTCGCCAAGCGCACCCTTGTTCGCCGCCGCAAGGTCGCGGAAGCGGTCAGACATGCTGATGACAATCGGCGACAAGCGATATCCGATCTCATGACCGATAGCCGCTACGCTCGCTTTCATGTCATCCATGTGGTCGGTCATCGTAGCGGCCGCGGCGACGGCGTCGTTGCTCATCACAAGCCCGAAGTCTCGAGCCTGCTTGCCGGCCTCTGCGAGACCTTCAGAACCCGCAGAAAGCATCGGAACTAGCTTGCGCCCGCTTTCGCCCATAAGGGCCATTGCCATCTTCGTTCGAAGCGCAGGATCTTCGTTTCGATTGATAGCGTCCGCGACTTCTTTGAAAACCTCTTCGACCGGGCGGAGCTTGCCCGTTGCGTCCTTAGCGGAAATGCCTA
>JAXZEJ010000171.1:0-3454 GCA_037424205.1 bacterium
CGGCAACATGGCGGGCGCCATGGCCGACGGCTGGATTCGATCCGGCGCCGTCAAGCCCGAGCAGCTCGGCGCCGCCTCCCGCCGCTGGGAGGTGCTTGAGGCCCGTACGAAGTCGCGCGGCATGCAGGCCTTTGCGACCTGCGAAGAGGCCGCACGCTGGGCCGACGTCGTGGTGGTGGCCGTGAAGCCCCATCTCGTTGAAGGCGTCGTCAAGCCCATTCGCCACATCCTGAAGGACAAGCTCGTCCTTTCGGTTGCGGTCGGCAAGCTCTTCGACTTCTACGAATCGATTCTCGAGCCCGGCACGCACCATCTCTCCACGCTTCCCAACACGCCGGTGTCCATCAACGAAGGCATCGTGATCTGCGAAGCCCGTCATTCCCTGACGCTTGACGATCAGGCGTTCGTCGAAAAGCTCTTTGCTCAGCTCGGCCTCGCCGAATTCGCCGACGAAAAGATGATGTCCGCCGCAGGCACGCTCGCGGGCTGCGGTCCGGCCTTTGCGGCCATGTTCATCGAGGCTCTTGCCGACGGTGCCGTCAAGCACGGCGTGCCGCGCGCGGCCGCATATGCGCTCGCCTCCCAGATGCTCGCCGGCACCGCCAAGCTCCAGCTTGAAACGGGCGCGCATCCGGGCGCCATGAAGGATGCGGTCTGCTCGCCCGGCGGCACGACGATCATCGGCGTCGCCGCGCTCGAGCGCAACGGCTTCCGCTCGGCCGTGATCGATGCGATCGACGCCATCGAAACGCGCGCTAAGTAAAAACAGCTTTGGCTCAATGCAGTTCGCCCGCCAAACGGTTTGTTTCGGCGGGCGAAGTCGTATTGGGTGAAATCAACGGATGCGGTCGATCTCTGCACGCCTGCTGCAGGGAACGAGCGCCTTGACGGGCGCTTGCCAGTAGGGGTTCGAGCGCGTTGAGGTGAGGCAGGGATCGTTGAGGAAGTCGGGCTCTATCCGAACGGCGCCAAGGAGAGACTTGCGGAGTTCCGCACGGGCCTTTGCGCCGCCTTTTCTGAAGTCGCCGCCCAGGTCGGGCACGGATGCAAAGCGGCTGCCGCCGAGCGACATGCCCGCCGTGATGACGCCGTGGCGGCTCTTGAAGACCAGAATGTCGCCGGGCTTGAATTGGTCAAGGTTCTTGCCGCCCGAAACCTTCGGGTAGGCGGAAAGCAGCATGTCCGGATCGCGCTGAACATACAGGTCGTGTGCAAGAAAGACGCTTCTCAGGAAGGAGGCGCCGTCCTTGTGGCGGCCCGGGGCGGCCTCTCTCGCGGCCGTGTCGGCCAGAGCCTTCATGAAGGCTTGGGGATTCGTGCGGCGTGCTTCCTCTTCACGGCGTTCGAGGTCGTAGAGCTTTTCGACGCCGGCCTTGGCAATCGTGCCGCGGCGATGATCGGGAAGCGCGGCACGCCATGAGTCGCCGTCTGCGCCGTCAAGGCGAAGGACTGCGCCGCGGGGAAGCACGATGTCGACTGAAGGTGCGTTGTCGCCGGCATTCGTCTTGAAGACGGCGCTGTCGGCGGTTACAACCAGCTTGTCCTGGCGGTTGCGGATGAGAATGTCCGTTTCGGTGCAGGCACGAACGTTCGAGCTGTCGGTGAGGCCGATGGAGCCGTCCGGAAAACGAAGCAGCGTGCGACCGTTGTCGTCCGAGAGACGGGCGGCGGGAGTGCCCGCCGGGACTTGGCCGACCGGGCGGCCCGAAAGGTCGGAAATGTCGGAGAGTGGTGCGGTCGTGACGGCCCAGATCTTCTTTTTCAGATCGTCTGCGTCGGGCAGAAGCTTGACGCGGATGTCGGCCGAACGGTTCTGTACGTAGTAGGAGGCCCGAAGATCCGAGAGCGCCTCGGCCGAGTCCGTGCGGCCGTGAATGACGGTCCGTCCGTTTTCCGTCCCGGCCGTCACCTCGAAGAGCTTCAGACGCGAATCGGGCGCATGGGTCTTTCTCACGTTTTCAATGATGGCGGCATCGTCCTTCGGAGCCGTTTCGACGGTGATGAGAGGAGCGGCAAGGACCGTGCAGCTTGTGGCAAGAACGAGCGTAAGAAGACCGGATCGAAGCATGGCGAACGTTATGAAGAAAAACTGCGGTTCGGACATTGTGCCGCAAAACACGGCCGCTGCGCGGATCGGAATGCAGGAAACAAAGGCGGGCCGGCAATCGATCGATGCCGGCCCGCGGGTTTTGCGCTGAATTGTCAGATGCCGGAAGCCTGTCAGGCAGCCTTGGCGGCTTCGGCCTTTTCAGCGGCTTCCCTTGCTGCCTTTTCGGCGGCTTCGGTGCGCTTGGTGGCGACCGAGGCCATCATGCCGGAGCAAAGAATGATGGCGGCGCCCGTGAGAGTCGCGGCGGTCACGCTCTCGCCGAACCAGAAGAAGCTGATGATGACCGAGAACGGAATCGCGGAGAAGCCGAGGCAGGACGACAGGAGCATGTTGCCGTAGGCATAGGAGCGGGTCGTGCAGATCTGGCCGAGCGTGGCGCACAGGCCCATGCCGAGAATGCCGATGAGGCCCTTCGTGTCGGGCACGTGCAGGCCGCCTTCAAGCGCATAGGTGCCGATGAGGCCTGTTACGGTGCCGAACAGCGTGAAGTAGAAGACGATTCGCCAGGAGGGTTCCTTCATGTTGCCGAGCTCCTTCATCTGCCAGTAGATGACGAGGTCGATGATCGAGACGCCGAGACAGACGAGTGCCGGGATCAGTTCGCCTTCGTTGAAGCTCGGCTGCAGAACGATCGTGACGCCCGCAAAGCCGGCGATCGTCGAAAGCACGAGAGCCCACGGCGCGGGCTTGTGGCGCATCATCGCGAGAACCACGAAGTTGGCGGCCATGAAGAGCGGCGTCGTGTAGATGAGGGTCATGTTGGTCCCGAAGTGCATTTTGCCGAGCGTGAAGAACCAGAGCATGATCGAGAGCGTGCCGAGAACGGAGCGCTTGATGTGACCCCCGATGTGCGGAGTCTTGAGGGTGAGGGTCGCGCGATTGCGCCAGACAAAGAGGGAGATCACCAGCACGCCGAAGAGCGAGCGGTAGAAGACCATTTCAATGGGGCCGTGGGCGCCGCTGCAAAGCTTGACGAACGCGGCCATGACCGAGAAGAGCGCGGCCGCAGCCAGCGCCCAGAGGGATTGCTTCATCATTTGTTTTTTGTTCTCGAAGACGTTTGTGGAATGTATTTTTGTGAGGTGCTCCGATTGTATCCAAAGTCGGGGCCGAAAAAAAGGCGGCACGAAGCCGCCGCAGAGCAATTGCGGATAAACCTTCAACTTTATGCGACGACGTCCTCCGGGCGGTTGGCACGGAGGACGTTGGAGAAAGCCTTCTCCGTGAAACGCGCTATCGCCAGCTCTCGATGAAGAGGAGCGGGATCGCGTCAAGGCCCGAGGCCGTGACGGCGAATTTTGCCTTTGTGCGCACCACGGGCTAGGCATGATAAGCGAGTCCGAG
>JAXZEJ010000172.1:0-1287 GCA_037424205.1 bacterium
ATCTCCGCAACGGCGCCATGCTCGAAAGCCTTCTCGCGACGCTTGCGCCCGACACGCGAGTGACCGTCGCCACCGACGTCACCGGCGAGCACGAGTGCATCCGCACGAAGACGGTCAAGGCCTGGAACGCACTCACGCCCGAAGAGCGTGCGCTTCCAAAGCTTCCCACGGTCTTCGCGCTTCTTGCCGCCTCCAAGGGCCTGGCCCCGCGCTATGCGCCGTCGGACGCCCGCCGCAAGGGTGAAAACGGCCGTCCGGCTGCGAAGCAGGGCTTCAAGCCCGCCCACCGCAAGGACCGCCGCTGATGAACCTTGATGCGATTCTCGCCCGCCTTCAGCATCTCCCGCTCGACCGACTGATGACGTCCGCCGCGGGTCTTGCGGTCGCAATGCTCCTTGTGCTTGCCCTCTGGCTTGCGGCAAGGCGCAGAAGGGCGAAACGCAACATCGGCCTCAGAAAGCTCGCCGCAACCCTTCCCAAGGAAGGCAATCCCGTCACCCGCGCAGTTCCCAAATTCGAGCGTCCCGATCCGCTTGAAGCCGACCGCCTTGCGCTTGAGATGCTCGACGACTCCGGTGCCGAGGACATTGAGGACATTCCCAAAACCTCCTATACGGAACGCGTGAACGGTCCCGATGCCGCTCGAAGCGCTCCCGAAGCGACGGTGCTTGCGCCCGAACCCCGGCCTGCGCCCATGCCGGAGCCTTCCGTCGTGCGTTCGCCCGCCCCCGCTCCCGTTCCAGCCGTTCCCGCCGTGCCGCCCATGCCGGAATGGGAGTTTCTCCAAACGCTTCCCTTTGTGGTGCGACGCGGGCTCTCCACGAAGCATGCCGACATGCTCGACATCGGCATCGAGGCGGTCTTCTTTCCACCCGAAGCGGTCAACCGGCTCGACGATCCGGTTCTTCGTCTCGCGCCCTTCCTTCCCGAAGGCGAAGGCGAACTTCTCTGCCGCGAATCGGATCGCCGCACCTTTCAGGCAGGCGGCCTTTATGCGCAGCCCGATGCGCTCATCGCCCTCAAGTCGGGCGGCGCCATCGCCGTCGAATACAAGTCCCGCGGCGGACGCATGGATCTGCCCGCCGACATTGCCGGCAGCCTTCGACCCAAGGACCTGCTCCAGACCGTAATCGGCGCCATGGTGCTCTCCGCATCCGAAGGCGTGGCGTGCGCGCCCGTTCTGCGCACCAACAACGCCGTCTACTTCCTGAGACCCGGCAAGGCGATTCAGAAGCTTCTGGCCGAACGCATCGCCTCGGCCGTCACCTTCGTGAAGCCCTACTCCGA
>JAXZEJ010000173.1:0-4309 GCA_037424205.1 bacterium
TGATCAAAAAAGCTTTAGACCGATACGAAGGTCCGATAGCCATCTACTCACTTACCATGCGAGAACACGGTCCATACACTACAGAAGGTGCCGGAACTTTAAATATCAAAACTCTGGACGGCTTTGCAGTACCGGACAAAGAACGAGCCACACTCCAAAACTACTTCATCAAACTCGACGAATCCTCACCTGCTGTTGCAGATTTTGACCGCTGGGTTTCTGAGCGCAAAAAACCAACTGTTCTCCTGCGCTTCGGAGATCATCAACCTGGACTGAAATGGTCCGCAGGCTATGCAGTGCCGTTCGAATCACCAGAGTATGTCACGCACTTCACCTTAGTTGACAACCGTTCCCAAGAACACGTCACTCGCTCTCAGCTCATGGACATTGTGTTCCTGCCCAGTCTGCTTTTAGACCATGTGCCCATTGAAAAAGGACGTTTTTTTGAGACCAACAGCCGCATGCGGGAACTTTGCAACGGACGATATCTGGACTGTCCGGACACACGTTTGCTTAGGGCATATCAAAACGAAATCTTCGTCAATCAACGCATTGCCGAATAAGGAAAAAGAGCTTTTCTCCCTGAGATCTCACCTCATCGGCAAATGTTCAAAGACGTCGAGAAGGCACTATCCGAAAATGCGGATCGTGCTTGCCTGAACTGCGATCACTAAAAAACCCCAGAAGGTTGGCCTGCCTTCTGGGGTTATGTTCAATATCTCTCAATTAAACAGGATTCTTGGGATCAAGGCCGGTTAGATTATCCACACCCGATTCCTCTTCAACAGCCAAATTGTCTTCAGCACGGTTGCCTTCCCAGTAGGAGGCGTTGGCAATGCCCAGCTGCTCCGGATGAAACACTGGATTAAGTCCAGCCCGAAGTTGCTGCTCATAGTCCTTGAGTGCAATGAAGGCCGGCTTTTGCAAAAGCATGATGGCAATAAGGTTGAGCCAGGCCATTGTGCCCACGCCAACGTCGGCCATGGTCCAGATCAGAGTGGAGGAGTTAATGGCGCCAAAAGCCACTGTCCCGATGAAAATAGCCTTGCAAATCGACATCAAAACCGGCTTGCGGATGTAGCGGTTCAAATAAGCCATGTTCGTCTCGGCCATGTAGTAGTAGCCGAGAATCGTCGTAAAGGCAAAAAAGAAAATCGTAATGGCAATGAAAGGGCCGCCCCATCCGGGCATCAGCTGATCAATAGCCGCTTGCGTGTAAACAGGACCGGCTTCAGCTCCTGCAAGTCCTTCATAAATAACCGAACCATCCGGAGCATGCATGTTATAGCAGCCCGTCATCAAAATCATGAAGCCCGTGGCCGAACAAACAAAAAGCGTATCAATGTAGACCGAAAAAGCCTGAACAAGCCCCTGCTTGGCGGGGTGAGAGACAGCTGCAGCAGACGAAGCATGAGGTCCCGTGCCCTGACCGGCTTCGTTGGAATAGATGCCTCGCTTGACACCCCAAGCGATAGCCGCTCCCAGCATGCCGCCCGTCAACGAGTCAACGCCAAAAGCACTTTTGACGATCAAACTCAGAATATCGGGAACCTGCTCCCAGTTGACGCCAATAATGATGAGCGCCACAACAATGTAAGCCTGCGCCATGAAAGGCACAACCCAAGAAGTGAAGGCGGCAATACGGCGCAGGCCTCCGACAATCACGAAACAAGTAATGGAAGCGACAATCGCAGCCGTCACCTCCGCATCCAGACCGAAAGCTTCATTCCACGCGAGCGCAATGGAATTGCTCTGAACACCAGGACAGAAGAAGCACGACGCAAGAATAGTCACGACGGCAAAGGTCCATGCGTACGGCTTGAGCTTCAAACCCCGCTCAATGTAGAACGCCGGACCACCGCGATACTGGCCCTCAATGCGTTCCTTATAGATCTGCCCAAGAGTAGACTCCACGAACGCCGAAGACGCCCCCAGGAAGGCCACCACCCACATCCAAAACAACGCACCGGGACCGCCAAAACAAATGGCTGTCGCCACACCGGCAATATTGCCGGTACCCACGCGGCCGGCAAGTGTCAGCGAAAGTGCCTGAAAGCTCGACAAGCCAATCTCATCCTCCTTCTTTTGGAAAAGAAGGCGCCACATTTCAGGAACGAGGCGAAGCTGAACAAAGCGGGACCTGATTGAGAAAAACAAGCCGGCGCCCAAACAAAAGGCAACCAAGGCAGGGGACCAGATGATGCCATTGAGGGTATGGATAAAGTCTTCCATGCTGTCTTCTTTTTGTGCGATTGATAGAAAAACACCATGCCGGGCATGCACGTGTTTCGAATTAACGTTTGTTTTATATATGTAGAGAGCAGAAGAGCCCGAAAATTCGGGCTCTTCTATCTGACGGATGCCGCAGACCAAACCCGGTCAGTCCTTAGACATCCTTTTTTTTAAAGCTTAAGCAGCCTTGGCAGCGCGGTCAGCGATGATCGCTTCCCAACGTTCGACCTGCTTGGCAACCTGAGCCGGAGCGGTGCCGCCAAGATGGTTGCGAGCGTTGACGGAGCCTTCAAGCTTGAGAACCTCGTAAACGTCCTCTTCGATGGCAGGGCTGAAGCCTTTGAGCACATCAAGCGGCAGGTCTTCAAGACCACAGCCGCGTTCGGAGGCGGCACGAACCGTCTGACCGACGATATCGTGAGCCGTGCGGAACGGCGTGCCGTGGCGAACAAGGTAGTCGGCAAGGTCGGTAGCCGTCGGATAGCCTGCCTGAGCAGCCTGATGCATGGCCTCAGCCTGCGGTTCAACGCCAGCCATCATGTCGCAGAAGGCGCGGAGCGTATCCTTGACCGTGTCGATCGCATCGAACACAGGTTCCTTGTCTTCCTGGAAGTCCTTGTTATAAGCAAGCGGCGTGCCCTTCATGAGGGTCAGCATGGCAATCAAGTCGCCATAAACGCGACCGGCCTTGCCGCGAGCCGTTTCCGGAACGTCCGGATTCTTCTTCTGCGGCATGATCGAGCTGCCCGTCGTGAAGCGGTCCGGAAGCTTGATGAAGGCGAAGCGCTGGCTCATCCAGATCACGAGTTCTTCGGAGAGACGAGAAATATGCATCATCAGAACAGCGGCGGCGGAGCAGAATTCGATGGCGAAGTCACGATCGGAAACGGCGTCGAGCGAGTTCTGGGCAACAGCTTCAAAACCGAGAAGACCGGCAGAATATTCGCGGTCGATCGGATAGGTCGTGCCAGCAAGAGCGGCGGCGCCGAGCGGGCTGCGGTTGACGCGACGACGAAGGTCGAGCATGCGTTCGCGGTCACGTTCGAACATTTCGACATAAGCCAGCATGTGGTGGCCGAAGGTCACGGGCTGGGCGACCTGCATGTGGGTGAAGCCCGGCATGATGAGGCCGGCATGCTGCTTGGCCTGATGAACCATCACTTCCTGCAGGTGTTCGAGACGAGCGACGATCACATCGATTTCACTGCGCAGATACAGACGAATGTCGGTAGCCACCTGGTCATTGCGGGAGCGACCGGTGTGCAGACGCTTGCCGGCATCGCCAATGAGCGCCGTCAGACGAGCTTCAATATTGAGATGCACGTCTTCAAGCTCGAGCTGCCACTCAAAAGCGCCGGAGGTGATTTCCTCGCGGATCTGCGCCATGCCGCGACGGATGTCGGCGAGGTCCTGTTCGGTGATCACGCCAACCTTGGCAAGCATGGCCGCATGTGCCAGAGAGCCGTCAATGTCAGCCATGGCCATGCGCTTGTCGAAGTCGACGCTGGCCGTATAGCGAAGCACAAAAGCGTCCACAGGTTCCGAGAAGCGGCCAGACCAGGCCTTCTTCTTGGCATGCAGCGGATCGTTGGAGTTGTTGTGTTCTTGCGTCATTGTTTGTCCCTTTTTTCCTATAAAAAGAGGAGAGAGTCTCCTATGCGTCATTGTACCGTTTTAACAGATGCCGCACACTGACACCCCTAGTCCCGCAAGAGTCTGAGACTGGCCAGACTGCACGAATCGTTCCTTTTGAGGACGACAATGCCCTCTCGTGAAAAAATAATGTTGCATTTTTCCGTTTTTCGTGTAGAATTCGTTTTCTACCCGGGGTGTAGCGCAGTCTGGTAGCGCGCCTGCTTTGGGAGCAGGATGTCGGGAGTTCGAATCTCTTCACCCCGACCATTTTCCAGCCCTGTTGGACACCCAATCGATCTGCCCGTAGCTCAGTTGGATAGAGCACCTGCCTTCTAAGCAGGTGGTCGCAGGTTCGATCCCTGCCGGGCAGGCCATAGAATTCAAATTCTGGTGGGAATAGCTCAGTTGGTAGAGTCCCGGATTGTGATTCCGGTTGTCGTGG
>JAXZEJ010000174.1:0-2846 GCA_037424205.1 bacterium
CGCCTTTGCGGGGGGGTTTGTAACACAAACACGGCCGCACTCCATGGGAGCCGGCCGTTCGTCCGAATCATGGTCGCCTTATTGTGCGGCCGGGATCTTGTAGGGAAGCGGGAGGACCGTGATCGGAGCGCCTTCGGGGGTGAGCGTGAGGCGGCCGGTGAGGGCCGTGCGCAGCGACGAGAAGGCGACGAGGGTCGAGATTTCGCCCGCGACGGACTGGATCACGAAGCCCGCTTCGGCGCCGTCGCAGTAGACGGGGGCGCCGGGGAGCGGTGCGTTGGTGCCGGCCGTGAGGCCGAAGGCGGCGCGGCGGCTCGTTTCGCCGATGTGCTGGACGCGGGAGACGACTTCCTGGCCGGGGTAGCAGCCCTTGTTGAAGACGACGCCGCCCGTGAGTTCGTAGTTGACGGCCTGCGGGACGAAGAGTTCGCGGGAGCCCGGCCAGACGGTGGCCTTGCCGGAGGCGATTTCGGAGGCCCACCAGAGGGCGGAGTCGGAGGAGGCGTCGGCGAAGCGTGCGTCGTCCTTCGGGGCGATGATGAGGGCGCGTCGGCCGCCGGCGCAGAAGCCGTCGATGGCGGAGGCGGGTTCGGCATCGAGAATGACGAGGCCGTCGTGGCGCACGACGCGGCCTGCGGCCGGCACGGGCAGGCCCGCGGCTTCAAGGAACGCTTCGGCGTTGGCCGGCACGCCGGTCATGACGACGTCGGCGCCGTTGCAGGTGAAGGTCACGTCGGCGCGGAGCACGTACATGCGCAGGCGCTTGAAGAAGGCGGGCGCAATGGCCTTGGGCACGAGCATCATGACGTCGTCGCCGTCCATCCAGACGCGGAACGTCGCGAGCAGGCGGCCCTTCGGCGTGCAGTAGCCCGCATTGCGGACTTCGTCGGCAAGGCCCGTCACGGCGTTCGTAAACTGGCCGTGCAGGAACGAGACGGCGTCCTTGCCGGAAACGCGCATCAGGCCGTATTCGGTGACGCGGCAGCAGGAGGCGGCCGTCGAGAGGGTGAAGCGGCCGGCATTGTCGTCAGCGGGCGCGCAGGCATTGGCGTTGCAGTTCATGATCTGTTCACTTTATGGGTTGGACTTCGGCTCGGCCTTCTTCTGCGTCTTCGGACGGTTCAGGATGAACTGCCTGACGGCGCGGTTGTGCTCGGCGAGGCTTTGCGAGAACTGGCTCGTGCCGTCGCCCTTCGAGACGAAGTAGAGGAACTTGGTGTCGGCGGGATTCAGCGCCGCCTCGATCGAGGCTCGGGTGGGCGAGGCGATCGGCGTGGGCGGAAGCGCCGGAATGACGTAGGTATTGTAAGGCGTCGGCGTCTGGAGATCCTTCTTGGTGAGGCGGCCGCTGAAGCTCTGTCCGATGCCGTAGATCACGGTCGGGTCGGTCTGGAGCGGCATCTTGATCCGCAGGCGGTTGTTGAAGACGGAGCTCACGAGATGGCGGTCCGTGTCGAGCCCGGTTTCCTTCTCGATGATGGAGGCGAGCGTCAGGGCTTCGTAGGGCGTTTTTGCCTGAGCGGCTGCGGAACGGACCTCCCATGCCTTTTCGAGGATGGCTTTCTGGCTTGCGACCGCCTTCTTCATGACGGCGAGGTCGGCGCTTCCCGACGTGTAGTGATAGGTGTCGGGGGCAAACCACCCTTCAAGCGAGCCGGAGTCGATCCCGAGCGCGAGCCTCAGTTCGTCCTCGGACATGGAGGCGGTCGTCTGCTTGAGTGCGGCTGCATTGCGGAAGATGGCGAGCACCTCCCAGACGGGCGCGCCGTCGGGAATGCGAAGCGCCTGGTCCACAATGGGTCCCTTGGCGAGGGTCTCGAGAATGCCGGCGGGCGTGAGGCCGGGCTCGAATTCATACGTGCCCGTGTGAATGCTCGAAAGCTTGTGAGCCTTCACGAGGCGGGCGGCCAGGCGCATGTTGAAGTCGTCGATTTTGAGGCCTGCTTCGCGCAGGCGGTCCATCACGCGCCGGGCGGAGTCGCCCGTTTCGACCGTAATGCGCACGGCCTCATCGGGCGCGGCGGATTCGACCGGACGCTCGAAGACGCGCTGGTCGGCCTCCCACCGCAGGCCCATGGCCGCACAGACGAGGAGAAGCGCGCCCGCGGCGATGCGGGTGCTGAGCTTCGACTTGCGCCGAGCGGGCTTCGGATCTTCGGCTGCCGGCGCCTCTGCGGGCTTGTCGTCCGCCGGGGCTTCGGCCTGCTTTTCGGGCGCGGGGGGCTGTGTCTCCTGCGTTTCGGGAGCGGCGGCTTCGGTGTTCGGCTTGTCTTCTGGCGTCACGGCGGGAAGTCCTGAAAAATGTTGTTCGTGCGTTGGAGCGGATGGAAAATTTCGCTTCATTGTAGCGCGGGCGGAGCCGTTATCATGCCCGCGCTTTCTGAAGCAGGCGTGAAGCGCGCTCATGTCCGCTACAATGCCGATGCGGGCCGCCGTGCGCGGCCGCAGGAATATCAGTTCGGAGAATGACACATGGCTAGAGGCCGCTTTATTTCCTTTGAAGGCATTGACGGTGCCGGCAAGACCACGCAGATCGACGGGCTTGATCGATTGATCACGGTGTCGGGCCGCGAGGTCGTGCGCACGCGCGAGCCGGGCGGGACGCCGCTGGGTGAAAAGATCCGCGGCCTGCTCCTTGCGGACGAGATGACGCCCCGCACCGAGACGCTGCTCTTTTTCGCAGCCCGTTGCGAGCATGCCGAGAAGGTGATCAAGCCTGCGCTTGAGCGCGGCGCCTGGGTTCTCTCCGACCGCTTCACCGACGCGACCTACGCCTATCAGACGGGCGGCAGGGGCATGAAGGGCGAGGACGTCGAGGCTCTCGAAGACTGGACGCTTTCGGGCTT
>JAXZEJ010000175.1:0-1840 GCA_037424205.1 bacterium
GCGCAGGCCCTCGGGCTCGCGGCGCACCACGAGGCAGAGCTTGGCGTGGATCTTGAGGCCGGCAAAGCCGTAGACGACGTTGACGCCGGCGGCTTCGAGCTCCTCGGCCCAGTTGATGTTCTGTTCTTCGTCGAAGCGCGCCTTGAGTTCCACGACGGCCGTCACCTGCTTGCCGAGGCGGCGGGCCTCAAGAAGGCTTCTCACCACGGGCGAGTCGCTGCCGCAGCGGTAGAGCGTCTGCTTGATGGCGACGACGTCCGGGTCGGTCGCGGCCTTGTGGAGGAAGTTGAGCACGCCGCTGAAGGACTGGTACGGATGGTAGAACATCAGGTCTCGGCTTCGAATCGCGGCAAAGGTGTCGGCGTCCGGATCAAGCCCTTCGGGGATCGTTGCGTGAAAGGGCGGATACTTGAGCGCGGGACGGTCAATGCCGCCGAGGCCCATGAATTCGCTGAAGGCAAGCGGCATCTTCGACTTGAACACCTGATAAGGGCGCGTGCCGAGATGCTTGATGAGAAAGTCCTGCAGGCACTGCGGCATGCCGCGCTCAAGCTCGAGGCGGACGATGGAGCCGAAGCGGCGCTGCTCGACGTAGTCGCGGACGGCCGCGAGCAGGTCGTCGGCCTCGTCCTCTTCGATTTCTCCGTCGGTGTTGCGGGTGATGCGGAAGAGGCCCTGAGAGCGCACGCGATAGCCCGGGAAGAGCTTTTCCATGCGCTGCATGATCAGGTCCTCGACCATGATGATCGTGCCTTCGCGCGAGCTCACGTCAAGCACCGTCGTCTCGTCGGCGTCTTCCGGAAGGAAGAGGAAGCGCGGGACGTTGTTCGGACACTTCACGCGGGCAAAGCGAACCTTGCCCGGTTCGTCGGCGTGCACGCCTTCGAGCTCGACCACGAAGTTGATGCTCGTGTTCGAAATCATCGGGAAGGGATGGCCTGCGTCAACGGCCTGCGGCGTGAGAATCGGGAAGATCTGACGGTCGAAGTAGCGGTCAAGGGCGCTGCGGCGCTTCGGCGAGAGCTGGGCGTAGCGGCCGAACTTGATGTCCTTCTTTTCAAGGGCGGGCTTCAGGGTCTTGAGCCAGAGGTCTTCGGCGACCTCAAGCATTTCGGAGACCTTGCGGCGGATCTCGGCGAGCTGGCGTGCGGGCGGCATCCTGTCGGCGCCGGTCGGCTCCGCACCCATGCGGGCCTGGCGCTGAAGGTTCATCACGCGAACCATGTAGAACTCATCGAGATTGTTGAAGAAGATCGAGAGGAACTTCACGCGCTCAAGAAGCGGCACCGTCGGATCGGCGGCTGTTTCGAGGACCTTGCGGTCGAATTCGATCCAGCTGATCTCGCGGTTGATGTAAAGGGACGGATCGTCCACGTCAACGTCGGAGGAAACGGGCGCCGGAGCCTTTTCTGCGGCCTTCTTGGCGGGGGTGCGTCGTGCGGCCGAGCGTCGTGCGGGCGTCTTGGCGGATGCCTCCGCAGCTTCCGCGGGTGCGGGCTGCTGAGGGGCGGCATCGGTCGCGACGGTAGCTTCGGTCTTGGAAGTCAGGGAATCGGGCATGTGATTGTTTTCCTTATGTTGCAGCACAACGGATGTCTATCCTTATATTGTGTCCTCTTTTCCATGACGCTGCCATGACGCAAGGATGACACTTTGACGAAATGTGTCATCCTGATGATTGCGTTCAAGGTTGAAGGCGAACATGCAAAAAAGGCCGCAAAACGTTGCGGCCGTTGCCTTCAGCTGTCATTGCGAGGAGCTATTCGGTCTTGCCGGGCTCAATCGCGAGCTCGTAGCCCTCAGGGTCGTTCCTAAGGACGGTTTTGGCGCCCTCGGTGCG
>JAXZEJ010000176.1:0-5941 GCA_037424205.1 bacterium
GCATTGATGGTCTCCGGTGTTCGATGCCCCTTCTGGAGCTGACCATCTAATTAAGGGGGCCCGCTTCGATGCGGTCCCCCTTTTTTCGCAGGCTGAAGGCCGGCGTCAGTCGCCGTAGCCCGGCACTTCGAGTGCGTCGCCGATTTTGTAGAAGTGGCCGCCCGCCACATAGTGGAGGCTGCGAAGCTCCTCGGGAGCGTTTTCAAAGAGCCAGCGGCCGTTTGCGTAGACACGGTCGTCGGCCCAGGCGGCAACGGCCTCACCGATGAAGAGGTCGTAGGCCTCCTGATTGTGGGGCTCGGGTATGACCTTGAAGACCACCCATGCGGCGCAGCCGTTGACCATCGGCATGTCGAAGCCCGGCATCTTCACGAGCGTCGCAGCGCTTTCTTCAAGCTTTCGGGCGTTGTCGTTCTTGCTGACGGAACCGAGCTTCATCACGACGGGCGCGATCGATGCGGTCGGGATCATGAGCGCGAAGTAGCCGCTCTTTTCGATGAGCGGGCGCGTATAGTGGCTCTTGTCGATGACGACGGTGGCCTTTGCCGGAGAGAGATCAAGGGCGGAGGCCCAAGCGGCCGCCATTACGTCTTCCTTGCCTTCGTGCGCGGCGCTCACGAGCGTGGTGGCGCCGATGTTGAAGATGCGATAGACGCGGTCAAGATCAACGGGCTTCATCATTTTGGAATGACCTCCTGAGGTCAGTGAATACTTTGAAACGGTTGCGGTCGACGGCTGCTTCTCGTGTGAGGCGCATGCATTGTCAACGACTCATTTGCTCAGAATACTCAGGAAAAACGGATCGGGATTGATCTTTTGCCGCAAAAGCGTGTCGGAAACAGTCCGGTTACATTTCCTGAGCAATCTTTTCAGAACGATTAAAGCTCTGAGAGCTTCGTTGCTTCGAAGTCCTCGGTCACGGCATTCCAGACGTACATGGATCCTGAGGCAAGGTCGTAGTAGAGGGCATGAAGCGCGGGCGTGCCGGCATCGACGCGGGACTTCACCCAGTCGTAGGAGAGCAGGCTGTCTATCGACTGCAGCACGGTGCCTTCCTCGCAGCGGCGGGCGCGCACATCTGCGGGCTCGTTGGGATCTTCATGCTCGAGCTCGTCGAGAACCGGATGAGCCAGACAGAGCCAGCGCGAGATGTACGGTTCCTTTGAGACGAGTTCGGGATGGAGAAGGCCGTGAATGCCGCCGCAGTTGGAGTGGCCCATGACGATGATGTTGCGCACGTCGAGGTGCTTTACGGCATATTCGACCGCTGAAACGACGGCATCGTGCTCGCCTGCCTTTTCGACGTCCGGAATGATGGCTGCAATGCTGCGCGCGACGAAGAGGTCGCCCGGGCGGCAGCCCATCAGGATGGCCGGATCGACGCGTGAGTCGCAGCAGGCGACGACAAGCGTCTTGGGACTCTGTCCGTGCGCGAGGCCGGAGAAGAATTCGCGTTCGCGAAGGAAGTAGTCTTCCTTGAAGTTGTGAAAGCCCTGGATGAGTTCGTGAAAGTTCTGCATGGCCGAAGAGGAATGGTTTGTCGTGCAGATATGTTACGCCTCGACCGATGCCGTTGGCCAAGCTTCCGGCTCTCGGTGTTGGAGGAATCCGAGCCGTATTGAGGAGAAGCTTTGATCGGAAGACAGTCCCGTGAGGACATTCGCCTAGGTCTGATGGCCTAGTTCGATCACAAGCAGGTTTGGTGCGGATACACTGAATGAATCAAGCGGTGCAATGCTGCTTGAGGCGCCCGGCGGGAGCCGGGACACACAATTTGGAAACACCGGAACAATCCAGTACAACATAGGAAAAGGAACCTTCGGTATGTTCATCAAGAAGCTCGTCGCAACGGCCGCGCTCGCCGTTATGTTTGTCGGCTCTCAAGCCGGCGCAGAAACTCTTCGCGTCGGCAGCGAAACGGTTTACCCGCCTTTCGAATTTCTCGACTCCAACTCAGGCAAGTATGTCGGCTTTGACATTGACCTCATTGACGAGGTGGCAAAGCGCGCCGGCTTTGAGCCTCAGATTCTCTCCATGGGGCTTGACGGCCTGATTCCCGCCCTGATGTCGGGCTCCATCGACGTGGCGGTCTCCGCACTCACGATTACGCCCGAACGTTCCGCCAAGGTCGACTTCACGAAGCCCTACTACGAGTCCGGCCTCTCGATCATGGCCCGCAAGGACGACGCGTCCATCAAGGGCGTCAAGGATCTTGAAAACAAAGTGCTCTGCGCCGAAATCGGCTCTTCGGGCTCTCTCTACATGTCGAAGATCAAGGGTGCGAAGGTCCGCACGTTCAATTCCGCGGGCGAAGCCTTCATCGAATTGAACAACAAGGGCTGCTCGGCCATCGTGAACGACAAGCCCGTCAACGAATACTTCCTGACCCAGAAGGCCTCCGCAAACTTGAAGCTTCGCGAAGTGCCGGGCGTGCTGAGCGCCGAGAACTACGGCTTTGCCATTCAGAAGGGCAACGACAAGCTTCGCGCCAGGCTTGACAAGGCGTTGGACGAAATCCGCGCCGACGGCACGTACGACAAGATCTACAACAAGTGGTTCGGAGGAAAGAAGTAATCCCATCCGGTTGACGACTTGAAGATTCATGCGCCCGCCGATCCTCAGGATTGACGGGCGCGATTATTTGGATTGATAAAACAAAACCCCGCTAACGGAGGCGTTAACGGGGTTTCCTGTCTGAGAAATCAGGTCAGATCAAGGATCTTGGCTTATTCCCATTCGATCGTGGCAGGCGGCTTGCCGGAGACGTCGTAAACGACGCGGTTGATGCCGCGGACTTCATTGATGATGCGGTTGGAGACCTTGCCGAGGAGTTCGTACGGCAGGTGGCTCCAGACGGCGGTCATGAAGTCGGATGTTTCAACGCAACGCAGGCTGACGACCCATTCGTAGGTGCGGCCGTCGCCCATGACGCCCACGGACTTGACCGGGAGGAAGACCACGAAGGCCTGGCTCACCTTGTCATAGAGGCCGAAGTTGCGGAGTTCTTCGATGAAGATGGCATCGGCTTCGCGGAGAAGGTCGGCGTATTCGCGCTTGACTTCGCCGAGGATGCGGACGCCGAGGCCCGGACCCGGGAACGGGTGACGGTAGACCATTTCGGCCGGAAGGCCGAGCTCAACGCCGAGTTCGCGGACTTCGTCCTTGAAGAGGGAGCGGAGCGGTTCAAGAAGCTTGAGGTGAAGCGTGTCGGGAAGACCGCCCACGTTGTGGTGGGACTTGATGGTCTTGGCCTTCTTGGTCTTGGCGCCGGCGGATTCGATGACGTCCGGGTAGATCGTGCCCTGGGCGAGCCACTTGGCGGCCGTGAGCTTGGAGGCTTCTTCCTGGAAGATTTCGACGAAGACGCGGCCGATGATCTTGCGCTTCTGTTCCGGGTCGGTGACGCCGGCGAGTTCGTTCATGAAGCGGTCGACGGCATCGACGACGATGAGCTTGAGGCCCATGTTCTTTTCAAACGTTTCGCGAACCTGTTCGCGTTCATTCTTGCGAAGAAGGCCGTTGTCGACGAACACGCAGGTGAGCTGCTTGCCGATGGCGCGGTGGATGAGGGCAGCGGCCACGGAGGAGTCAACGCCGCCGGAGAGGCCGAGAATGACTTCTTCATCGCCGACCTGTTCGCGGATCTTCGCGACGGCTTCGGCAACATAGTCGCCCATGACCCAGTCGGGGGAGCACTTGCAGATGTCGAGCACGAAGCGATTGAGCATTTCGCGGCCCTTGAGGGTATGCGTCACTTCCGGATGGAACTGAACGGCATAGAAGCCCTTTTCTTCGTTGCACATGCCGGCGATCGGGCAGGACGGCGTGGAGCACATGACCTTGAAGCCCGGGGGAAGCTCGGCGACCTTGTCGCCGTGGCTCATCCAGACCTTGAGCATGCCTTCGCCTTCTTCCGTGCGGAAGTCTTCAATGCCTTCGAGGAGCTTCGTGTGGCCGTGGGCGCGGACTTCGGCGTAGCCGAATTCGCGCTTCGTGCCGCTTTCAACGCGGCCGCCGAGCTGCTGAGCCATCGTCTGCATGCCGTAGCAGATGCCGAGAACCGGAACGCCGGCTTCGAACACGGCCTGGCTGGCCTGGTCATTGCTTTCTTCGTAGGCGCTCATGTGAGAGCCGGAAAGAATGATGCCCTTAGGATTGTATTCGCGAATGAATTCGGCGGAAACGTCGTTCGGATGAACTTCGCAGTAGACGTGAGCTTCGCGCACGCGGCGGGCGATCAGCTGGGTCACCTGGCTGCCGAAGTCAAGAATAAGGATGCGGTCGTGAGACATGTATCTTAAGTCCGTTTGGAAAAACAAATAGGCGATTGCATTCTATAAGAAATGCGAAAGGCGCGGCGGGAAAAATCCGTCGCGCCTTGATTTCAGAGCTTGTCAGCCGTCAGAAATTAGTGTTCCTGGCGGTAGTTCGGAGCTTCCTTCGTGATCTTCACGTCATGGACGTGGGATTCACGCCAGCCGGCGGCCGTGATCTGAACGAACTGGGCGCGGGTGCGCATTTCGTCGATCGTGCGGCAGCCGCAGTAGCCCATGGAGGAACGAAGGCCGCCGATGTTCTGATAGATGATCTGAGCGAGCGGGCCCTTGTACGGGACCATGCCTTCGATGCCTTCCGGAACGAACTTGTCGAGGTTGCCCTGGTTGTTGTCCTGGAAGTAGCGGTCGGCGGAACCCTTGCCCATGGCGCCGAGGGAGCCCATGCCGCGGTAGGACTTGTAGGAACGGCCCTGGTAGAGGATGACTTCGCCCGGGGCTTCGTCCGTACCGGCAAACATGCCGCCCATCATGACGGCGTTGGCGCCGGCAGCGATGGCCTTGGCGATGTCGCCGGAGAAGCGGATGCCGCCGTCGGCGATGCAGGGAACGCCCGTGTCGCGGAGAGCTTCGGCGACGTTGGAGATGGCGGAGATCTGCGGAACGCCGACACCGGCGACGATGCGGGTCGTACAAATGGAGCCCGGGCCGATACCGACCTTGACGCAGTCGGCGCCGGCATCAACGAGAGCCAGAGCGGCAGCGGCCGTGGCGATGTTGCCGCCGACGACCTGAAGGTTGGGATAGTGTTCCTTGACCCACTTGACGCGGTTCAGAACGCCCTGGGAGTGGCCGTGGGCCGTGTCGACGACGATGACGTCGACGCCGGCGTCAACGAGCTTTTCAACACGTTCTTCCGTGCCGGCACCGACGGAGACACCGGCGCCGACGAGCAGCTTGCCGGAGGCGTCCTTGGAGGCGAACGGATGGTCCGTGGCCTTGGTGATGTCCTTGACGGTCATGAGGCCGGCGAGGTTGAAGTCGTCGTCAACAACGAGGACGCGTTCGAGGCGATGAGCGTGCATGAGAGCCTTGGCTTCATCGAGGGAGGCGCCTTCCTTGACCGTGACCAGGCGTTCGCGCGGGGTCATGACTTCGGAAACCGGAACGGACATGCGGGTTTCGAAACGGAGGTCGCGGTTCGTGACCATGCCGAGAACCTTCTTGCCGTCAACGACCGGAAGACCGGAGATGTGCTTTTCGCGGGCGAGAGCGATGACGTCGCCAACGAGCATGTCCGGGCCGATGGTGATCGGTTCGGCAACAACGCCGGCTTCATGACGCTTGACCTTGAGGACTTCGGCAGCCTGCTGGTCGGCGGACATGTTCTTATGGATGAAGCCGATGCCGCCTTCCTGAGCGATGGCGATGGCGAGACGAGCTTCCGTAACCGTGTCCATCACGGCGGAAACCATCGGAATGTTGATACGGAGATTACGCGTCAGCTGCGTGGAGAGCTGGGTATCACGGGGGAGGACTTCGGAATAGGCGGGGACGAGAAGAACGTCGTCGAAGGTGAGAGCCTTCTGAAGGATTCGCATAACAACCTCTAAGCACAAAAAAAAATATACGTGCGTATCCTCGACGTGTATGCGAAAGTCGAAGAT
>JAXZEJ010000177.1:0-1943 GCA_037424205.1 bacterium
TGTAAGGAAGTTTGCAAGGAGGCTGGGTGAGCAGGATAATGTCAACCTGCCTTACAAAATTCAGTCAGATCGCCTTACATAATTTCGATCTTGGCTGGGTCATCTATGGGAGCACTTTATGTCCGCGACGGAATATCGCTCGAGAATTGTCGATCAGCGCCTGAGGGGTTTACTTCACGCCTTCGGAGCCGTATGCATCGAAGGTCCGAAGCATTGCGGCAAGACGCTTACCGCGCGGAAGATTGCTGAAAGCGCGGTCATCCTGAACGATCCGGACGATCCGGGCAGGAATCGGCTGCTGGCGGACATTTCGCCCGAGACACTCCTGAACGGGAAGTTCCCGCGCCTGATTGCGGAATGGCAGGAATGTCCTTTGCTCTGGGATGCCGTTCTCAAACGCGTGAACAAGCTGAGGGAGCAGGGTCTTTTCATTCTCACGGGTTCTGTATTGCCGGGCCGAAAGGGCCTGCGGGATTGCGGCGCCGGCAGCATCGGCATGCTGCGCATGCGTCCGATGTCGCTTTGGGAATCCGGGGATTCGGACGGAAAAGTCTCGCTCGAGGCTCTGTGCAGGGGTGAGTTTGAAGCGGTCGTGACGGGCAACGTTGAGCTTGACAGGCTGACCCGCCTCATGCTTCGCGGCGGCTGGCCCGAGGCCGTTGCTCAGAATGCTTCCGAAGTGCATCTCTATGCCCGTGAGTACGTCGCATCGGTTTTCAATGATGACATTGATCGGCATGAGGACGTGCATCGCGATCGCTCTAAGCTGGACATGGTTTTGCGTGCTCTGGCCCGAGTAAATAACACGGCGGCCAGTCCCATCGCCATTCAGCGCGTCGTCAAGAAATACGACGGCGTTGAGCCGGCTCGTCAGACGATGGCGACTTATCTGGACCTGATTGATCGTTTGTTCCTTACCGACAATCTGCAGCAGTTCACGCCTTCGGTTCAGATGCCCGTTCTCATGAAAAAGACGGTCAGGCGCCATCTCTGCGATCCGTCTCTGGTTGCTGCTCTGCTCAAGATTGATTCGAAGTCCGTTCTTTACAACCTTGACAATCTGAAGTCTCTTTTTTCATGTCTCTGCGTGCGGGATCTGCGAATTTACGCCGAAGCCTTCGGGGGCAAGGTCTTCCATTATCAGGACTACCGAAATCAGGAAATGGACGCCGTCATCGCTATGCCGGGCGGCTCCTGGGCGGGCTTTGCCATCACGCTCAGCGTCAGCGAAATTGAGGCGGCCGCCCGTAGGCTTCTGAAAATTCAGAACGATCAAAAGAGCGCGGATCCCAACAGCTCGCCTTCGGTTGTCTGCGTGCTTTGCGCAATGACGAATGCTGCCTATCGTCGTCCGGACGGTGTGTTTGTCGTGCCCATAACGTCGTTGAAGTCTTGAGCGAATCGAGTTGTAAAGCTGTTGTTTGCAACTCGATTGCTTTTATAAGTGATGGCTTGCAGCATCTTTGGTGTTGCAAAGCTCGCCAATCGTCTTTTTCAAGCCGCAGTCACCGGCGGCAGAAGACATGTTCTGACCATTGAGGCAAAGAAATTCTCGGCCTGAGCCTTGATCTCAGGATCTATCCGAATGCTGACCTGAATGGTTGCCGGCAGAGGTGACGATTCCTGAGGAAATGAGCTATTTGCTCTCTCGCATAGGGTGAAATACTGCGACGAAACTGCTCTTTCGTTCAGGTGGCCAAGGGGGCATTGAGGTGCAAATGGAGTTCGCGTGCCGGGTGACTGTCGATCCCTTTGAAATCAGGGCTTATGTCATCGAAGATGCGGAGTAGGGATTTGGTTCGGTTTGACGGCACTCTTGGTGTCGCTTATCCGCACTTTCCCGCTTGCGAGGAAGGTTCGCTCATGAGAGGATTTGAGAATTCAAGGAAAAGCTCTCATGACTCTATCCGTGTTCACTGTTGTTGTCCGTCGACCGACGAATG
>JAXZEJ010000178.1:0-3661 GCA_037424205.1 bacterium
CGTCTGCGGCCAGGGCTCGGGAGGCAAAGCCGCCGCCGAAGGGCGCGTCGCCCGGAAGCTTCATGCCTTCGGGCATCAGGCCGTCAAGTGTCTGGCGCGTGTCCACCTGAAGGCCTCGGTCTTCGAGAATCGCATGTACGGGCGACGGCGTGCGGTAGCCGGTGAGCGACAGAATGCCCGTGTCGACCGCCCAGAGGAAAATGCGGCCCGGGGCGTCGGACTTGACCGTCACCTTCAGCTCGCGCGTGTCGGGCACCGTTTCGGGTGCTTCAAGCGTGACGCCCAGCGTGCGGGCCTTCATGTTGAGCGTGACGGGCTCCGTCGTGCGGGCATAGGCCTTGAGGAATCGAGAGGCGTCCTTCTGGGAGCGGACGAGCGAGGCGCTCACCCAGGCGCGGCCGCTGTAGCCGTCGGGCACGGCCAGTTCGGCCGAGTTGGTGCCGGCCTTGACCGGTACCCATTTGGAGGCCAGAACGTGGTCTGCTTCAAGCGTGACGAGTGCAAGGCCCTCGAATGGAGAAACTATGTCGAGATGAGCAGATTCGCCGAATTCATAAGTCGACTTGTTCGAAACAAGCTTGACGCTTGCGGCCGGCAGGTCGCCCGAGAGGGCGGGACGCAGGTCTTCGCCTGCGACGTGGTAGGGAAGACGGGCGAGCACTCGGCCTTCCGAATCGCGGACGATGAGCGAAAAGTCGCCCGGCATGGCTGTGTCGAGCGAAGCCGTCGTGCGGCCGTTGGCGTCGGTGGTGACCGTGCTTTCCTGAATCGCGCGTTCGATCAGGCGTTCGTCGTAGCGCAGGCGGCCCGTGCTGTCGGAGGCGAGTTCGGTGACGGACTGGCGTGCCGCGACGGTGATGGTGAGGGGCTTCTCTGCGCAGGGCTTCAGATGGCGGTCGATGAGAAGGAATTCAAAGGTGCGGTCCTCGTCCTGACGGATCCAGTTGAAGGCGTCGGACGCGGGCATGCCGATGCCGTCCTTTCGGATGGCGGATTCGGCTTTCTGCCGCCAGCCGAGCATCGTGTCGGCGGGCGAGACCAGAAAGTCGACGTTTTCAGTTGCGCCGCGAATGCCGCCGGCTTCAAAGCCCTCGAGAAGCACCCGGCCCTTGAGGGTTCCGGCGACGGAGGCGAGCGGGAGCGTGAGGGATGCGCGGCCCGAGGCGTCGGTTTGGGCGGACTTCACTCTGACTTCGTCGAGGGAGCCCGTAAAGGGCGCCGGGTCGACGAAGGTCCATTCGGAGAGCCCCGGGAACTTGAGACCGTAGGCCGGTGAGAGAGACACGCGGGCTCGGACGTCCTTTTGAGCGGCTGCTGCGCCGTAGGTCATGGCAAGCGAGGCGTTGATTGCAAGGTCGCCCGGCTTCAGCCAGCCCGGAGTCTCTTCGGCCATGCGGGCGGTGAGCCGCATGGGTTCTGGCGTGAAGTCGCCGATTGCCGCATGCCGGGTCGAGATCACGGTGCCGCCGGCCATCAGGTCGAGGCGGATTTCGCCCGGCACGGCGTCCGCGGGAATGGTCCAGTCGGCCGATGCCGTTCCTTCGGGCGTGAGCGCGGGTGCCGTTTCCAGCATGGTGCGGCCCGCTGCGTCGGTGATGCGAAGCGTGACCGGCAGGCCGGCGGGCAGCTGATGCCAGTCGGCGGTCTTGACGATGAGGCCGGCGTGCACGGTTTCGCCCGGACGGTAGATGCCGCGCTCTGAGAAGACCAGTCCCGTGAGGCCGTCTTCGGAAACAAGGCGCCCTGCGGTGCTGAAGTCGTGCTCTCGATCGACGTTGGAGGCATCGGAGAGTGAAAGCCAGGCAAGGTCGCCGGTCCTTTCGTTCGTCACGACGACGGCGGCCGGCGATTTCTCACGCTCAAGCCCTAGGGTGGTTGAAAAGTGCGCGGCCCCCGTCTTGTCGGTCGTGACGGTTTCAAGCGGAACACCGTTGGCGCCGAGAAGTTCGGCCTTGAGACCTGCGGACGGCGTTCCCTTGATGAGGTCTGCCGCATAGACGAGATGGCTGCCGTTGCGGGCGGTCTTGGCAATGAGCGCCGTGTCGGTGACAAGCACGCGCTTGGCGGCGGAAGCTGCCGGGTCCCAGCCGTCCCTCGACTTCTTCTCGCCCGTGAGCGTGATTTGGAAGAGGCCGGCACGGCCGCCCGGGAGGCGTGCTTCGTCGAGCGCAAGCGACGTGAATCGGCGGCCGGCTGCGACGGGAATGACGCCTTCGGCAGCTTCGGCCATCGAATCGGCATGCGTGACGGTTTCGTGAGCGCGCCAGTTCTGAGCCGTGAGTGCCAGGTAGGGATCCCGAATGCGCTCAATGCGCCATCGGATTCGGTCGACGCCGTCAGCCATGAGCGTGAGCGTGCGGGATCCCGAGAGCGTCATCATGGAGCCGGGCTGCAGGAATCCGACCGCGGAGCCCGGATCGGCAACCCCCAGAACCGTGGACCAGTCCTTCGTGAGGGCAACGCTCGTTTCAGGACCGAAGCCGGCAGGCAGGGTCATGTGCAGGTAGGTGCCGGGTTCGGCCTTGAGCAGAAGGCGGATGCTGCTGGCGGGCGTGTCTGCGTCCTGTCCGATCGAGACGGAGACGGGCTTGCCGCGGGCAAGAACGTCGGGCGTGACGGACGGTGCGCGTCGCCAGTCGGTGGGCGAGACGGCGTCCTCGTTGAGACGTGCGGGAAGAGCCGTTACGCGAAGCGCCGATACGAGGTCCGCGGGCTTTGTGAGAAGCGAGGGGCGAAGCGTGAGCTCATAGACCTGTTCAAGCGTTTCGGTGCGGACCGGCTGGAGCGAGGCTTCTCCGATCTTGTAGAGACCTTGTGCGGCGGGCACGGTGTAGCTGACGGACGCCTGTTCAAAGCCGGGCTTGACGGCTGGGTGGCGCTTGTCGGGAGCCGTCCATGCGGCTGCGGCCTTGGGAAACGCGATGCGCACGTCGGCGGCCTGCCCGAGCTTCTGGATGGGAAGCTTCAGATAGAGCCCGGTTCGATCGTGGTTCCAGATGAAGACGGGCTTGCCGAAGACGATGCCGCTCTTTTCCGGAGCTGTGACCTTGACCGATGCCTCAAAGGCGTTCGTGTCGGCAACGGCTGTGGAGAAGGATGCTTCGACCGTGAGGGCGCGCTTGCCCGAAACGGCGGGATCAAGCCAGAAGCGTGCGTGTCCCGAAGTCATGGTGAGGGGCGGTGTCGAGAAGTCGATTTCCGGCGTGTTGAGCATTGTCTCGGCCGGAAGTTTCAGGCCTGAAAGATCGACCTTGAAGGCGGTGCGCTCGGGCCAGGCTTCCTCGGGCGTGAAGGACAGCGTGCCCGAGCCCTCCCAGCGCCAGACGCCTTCGATGGCGGGCGTCATCGAGATGCCAGTGACGCGCGAGGAGACGAGGCCGAACCGGGGGCTGCAATTTGAGGCGGCCTTCTTGCCGTACTGGGCACGGCAGGCCTCCATGTCGGGGCTGAGCGTAACGTAGAGCGGCGAGCGGCTTTGGCTTGGGATGGAGATGCCGGCTTTGAGCCAGGCGGGCGGAACGGAGGTCGACAGAGCGGCCATGGCCTCAAGCGAGGCCAGCGTGAGAACTGAAAGAGTAAGCGTCGGGATGCTTCGCATGTCTTCGTCTCCGAAAGTGTCTGCATGTGGTGCTTTCACTATAGCCCGCATGTTCGGGAAGAA
>JAXZEJ010000179.1:0-1504 GCA_037424205.1 bacterium
TGTTTCTCCTAGGAGATGTCAACTAGATGCGGCAAAATCATCTTTTCGCTTTCCATAGAATGAATGAACGGGCTTTAAACGGCCTCTCGCACACATTTTTTTATTCAATGTAGGAAAAACATTCATGCGTTCGGATCCTCTCAAGAAAGGCATCAACGCCGCTCCCCAGCGCGCGCTTCTCAAGGCTCTCGGTCTCTGCGATGCGGAAATAGAGCGCCCCCTCATCGGCGTCGTCTCCTCGCAGAACGATATCGTGCCGGGCCACGTCTTTCTTGACAAGATTACGGACGCCGTGAAGCAGGGCGTCGCCCTGGGCGGCGGCGTGCCCATCGTCTTTCCCGCGATCGCCGTCTGCGACGGCCTTGCGATGGGCCACAAGGGCATGAAGTATTCGCTTGTCTCCCGCGAACTGATCGCCGACAGCGTCGAGGCCATGGCCACGGCGCATCCGTTCGACGGCCTCGTGATGGTGGCGGCCTGCGACAAGAACGTTCCCGGCCTTCTCATGGCGGCCGCGCGCCTCAACATCCCGAGCATCGTGATTTCGGGCGGCGCGATGCTTGCCGGCCGCGCCTGCGGCAAAAAGCTTTCCTATTCCGACATTTCCGAAGGCGTGAGCCGCTTCAGAACCGGCCAGATCGACGAAAAAACCTTCATCGAGCTGGAAAACAAGTCCTGTCCGACCTGCGGCTCGTGTTCGGGCATGTTCACGGCCAACTCGATGAACTGCCTCACGGAAGTGCTCGGGATGGCCCTTCCGGGCAACGGCACGATTCCGGCAGTCATGTCCGCGCGCTACCGCCTCGCCAAGGAGGCGGGCCTTGCGGTGATGGAGCTTGTGAAGAACAACGTCTGCCCGCGCGACATCATGACGAAGGAGGCGTTCGAAAACGCGCTCACCGTCGACATGGCGCTCGGCTGCTCGACGAATTCGATGCTGCATCTTCCCGCCATCGCGCACGAATGCGGGTTCGAGCTTGATCTGACCGAGGCGAACGCCATCAGCGCCCGCACGCCGAATCTCTGCCATCTTGCGCCCGCCGGCCACCGCTACATCGAGGAGCTCGACGAAGCGGGCGGCATTCCCGCCGTCATGAACGAGCTTGCGAAGGCGGGGCTTCTGCATACGGGTCTCAAGACCGTGACCGGAAGGACCATTGCCGAAAACATCGCGGGTCATGAGATTCTGGACGAGGAAGTCATTCGTCCGATCTCGAATCCGTTCTCGAAGGAAGGCGGCATTGCCGTCCTGAAGGGCAACGTCGCGCCCGACGGCTGCGTCGTGAAGCGCTCGGCCGTGGCGCCTGAAATGCTCGAGCACACGGGGCCCGCCCGGGTCTTCGACTGCGAGGAGGATGCCCTTGACGCCATCTACGGCGGCCGGATCAATCCGGGCGACGTCGTCGTGATCCGCTACGAAGGCCCGAAGGGCGGTCCGGGCATGCGCGAGATGCTCAACCCCACCTCCGCCATCATGGGCTCGGGGCTCGGCGGCTGCGTCGCG
>JAXZEJ010000180.1:0-6714 GCA_037424205.1 bacterium
CCCATGGTGTAGTGCTGGGCCGGACGGACAGGCACCCATTCCTTCGTCGGGTCAACGCCGAGGAAGTAATGGCAGATTTCGTAAACTTCACGCAGCTTGTGCTTGATGTGGTGTTCGCCAAGGAGCGTGATGTCGAGCCAGATGTGTTCGCCGAAGCGGCTCTTCACACCCTTGCCCTGGGCAATACGTTCTTCCATGCGGCGGGAAACCACGTCACGGGAAGCGAGTTCCTTCTTTTCCGGTTCGACGTCCGGCATGAAGCGGTGGCCGTCGACGTCGCGAAGCAGACCGCCGTCACCACGGCAGCCTTCCGTCACGAGAATACCGGCCGGGAAGATGCCGGTCGGGTGGAACTGAATGGCTTCCATGTTGCCGAGGGAGGCAACGCCGGTTTCGAGAGCGAGGTCGTAGCCCGTGCCTTCGCAGATGACGGCGTTCGTCGTCACGCGATAGATACGGCCGGCACCGCCGGTGGCGATAGCCGTGGCCTTGGACACGTAGGCCATGAGTTCGCCGGTGATAAGGCAGCGAACGATGGCGCCGTAGCAGCGCTTGCCGTCGTGAATCAGGGAAAGAGCTTCAACGCGTTCGATGACCGGAACCTGTTCGGCGATGATGCGGTCGGAAACGGCGTTAAGCATGGAGTGGCCGGTACAGTCGGACACATAGCAGGTACGCCACTTCTTCGTGCCGCCGAAGTCACGCTGGGCGACGAGGCCGGCAGCTTCCTTGCGTTCGGTAATGGTGACCTTTTCACCATTGATAATGACCTGGCGATCACCCGGGGTGATGCGGCTCCAGGGCACACCCCAGGCAGCGAGCTCACGCACGGCCTTCGGGGAGGTGTTCACGAACATACGGACGACTTCCTGGTCAGCACCCCAGTCGGAGCCGCGGACCGTGTCGCCGAAGTGGATGTCTTCGTTGTCGCCGACGCCCTTGATGACGTTGCCGAGCGAAGCCTGCATGCCGCCCTGGGCAGCCTTGGAGTGGCTGCGCTTCGGCGGAACCAGCGACAGGACGATCGAGTCATGCCCACGGCGCTTGGCAGCAACGGCCATACGCAGACCGGCAAGACCGCCACCGATCACGAGCACGTCGGTGTAGATAATTTTCATTTCCAATGGTCTCCTAGATCCAAAGACGATGTGCCGGCGTCGAAACTGGCGTTTCGTACTCTCCGGCACGGGGTCAGATTCCTTCAATTCACCTGAATCGCCGTTCTCCTAGTGCGACTCAGTTGAACTGGCCTCCCAGCGACCTTGCGGCAGTCGTTTCGGAGGCGGACTTTGAAGCAAGAAAGCAACACTTTCTTTCTCCACGTTCCTTATATCAGCTTTATCTGCCGATCGGTTGTGGGAAATTCGGGGGATGACGCCTGCGTCAAACTTTGCCCGATCTTTACGTTTGTCTTGCCAAAAAGCACCGTATTTCTACGTATACCCGCGTGGTTCCCTATTCTTTCAAACTAGGCAAAACACCTAGGTAGGCTTTTCCAAAGTCACGCGCAGTTTATTACTACTACCCCTTTTGAAACATTCGGGAAAACCCTATGTTTCTGAATTTTTTCTTACGATTGAATCAATAGTCGTGTAAAGAGCTTATCCCCCGCTTCTCCTGACACTCTGCGCAATTCCCATGAATTCGCCCGGAAACCCTTAAAGCCGGGGCCGACTATGGTCTGCGCCCCAACACATCCCAAGGTACTACCTCTCATGAGGTAAGTACTTACCTGTAATTTCGGTCAATTGTTACAAGCCTTCTCGCATGGCCTCGCAACTGTCTTTGCGTATTTCTACTCAATTTCTCATGCCCATAGGCTTTATTGCCATTTCAGACAAATACGATAGGCTTTCCTTCTATCGCATTGTTTTTTTCGATAGAATGTAGGCATTCAGCAGATTCGTCCGCCATCCGACGCGGCCGTTCGCTTTGCTTTCGGAGGATATTCAAGATGCCCGTCAATCCCGTTCACACCGACAACGCCCCCGCCGCCATCGGCGCCTACAGCCAGGCAACGCTCGCCGAAGGCTTTCTCTTCACCTCGGGCCAGCTCGGCCTAATTCCGGCCACTGGAGAGCTTGCCGAAGGCGTTGAAGCTCAAGCCCGTCAGGCCTTTGCCAATCTCGAAGCCATCTGCGAAGCCGCCGGCACCAAGCTTGCCAATGCGGTAAAGATTACGATCTTCCTCGCCGACATCAACGAGTTTGCCGTCGTCAACAAGGTTATGACCGAAGTCATGGCCGCTCCCTTCCCCGCACGCTCCTGCTTCGCCGTTGCCGCTCTGCCCAAGGGCGGCCGCGTTGAGATCGAAGCCGTGGTGACGATGCCGTAAGGGACTTCATCCAACAGTACCGCCTATATATATAAGCATGGCCTCCCCCAAAGCCCTGGACTCCGCCTCCGGCGTCATCCGGCAGGAAAAGCTTGATCCCCTCGCAGTAAGACTTGAAAAGCTCGGTCTCGTGCGAGACTGGGACTTTGCACTCCACCTTCCGCTGCGCTATGAGGATGAAACGAGCGTGACGCCCATCGCGTCTCTCTCGCCGAACTCGCACGCCCAGATTGAAGGCCGGGTCGCAGACCAGCGATTCGTGCGCACGGGACGAGGCCAGCAGCTTCACGCCGTCATTGAGGACGCAACGGGAAGCATCACGATTCGCTTCATCCACTACTTCCCGTCCATCCAGAAGCAGCTTGCCGTCGGAAGCACGGTTCGTCTCTACGGCGAACCGCGGGAAGGCTATTACGGCGAGCTCGAGATGGTTCACCCGCGAATCAAGTCCGGGAAAACGGCCGAACGCGAGCTGCCCAAGGCGCTCACGCCCGTCTATCCGGCCGGCGAAGGCATCCAGCAGCGCTGGCTCAGGAAGCGCATCGACAGAGCTCTGCTCGACCTCGATCTCTCGGATCTGGTTCCGGAATCGGTTCGCACGAACTTCGGTCTTCCGAGCCTTCGCGAATCGCTCTCCTACATTCACACCCCGCCCGCCGGCGCCGATGTCGCCGGTCTTCAGGACCGCACAGCGCCCGCCTGGCGCCGCCTCATCTTCGACGAGCTTCTGGCACAGCAGATTACCCTGCGCGAATCCCGCGCTGTTGCTCTCAGCCGCACTTCGCCCGCGCTCGCTGGAGATGATGCCGAGATCGTCGCCCGATTCCTCGACGCCCTGCCCTTCAAGCTCACGAGCGCTCAGCGCCGCGTCACCGATGAAATCCTTGCCGATCTTGGCCAGACGCGCCCCATGCACAGACTCGTTCAGGGCGATGTCGGCAGCGGCAAAACCGTTGTTGCCGCCCTTGCCGCGCTTCGCGCCGTCGCCTCCGGCTTTCAGGCCTCCCTCATGGCGCCCACCGAGATTCTCGCCGAACAGCACTTCCGCAAGATTGCCGCATGGCTCGAACCACTCGGCATCCGCACCGCGTGGCTGACCGGCCGTCTGAAGTCTGCCGAGAAGAATGCCGCTCTCAAGGCCGTCGCATCCGGAGAGGCGCAGATCGTCATCGGCACGCATGCGCTCATTCAGGAAGGCGTCAAATTTGCCAACCTTGGTCTTGCGATCGTCGACGAACAGCACCGTTTCGGTGTTGCGCAGCGTCTTGCGCTTCGCGCGCGTGCGGAGTCGGATCTCGTGCCGCATCTTCTGATGCTTTCCGCGACTCCGATTCCCCGCACCCTCGCCATGAGCTATCTTGCCGACCTTGACGTCTCGGTCATCGACGAGCTTCCGCCCGGGCGAACACCGGTCCTCACGAAAACCGTCAAGGCATCCCGCAAGGATGACGTTCTTTCCGTCGTCCGCGGGATCGTCGCACAGGGCCATCAGATCTATTGGGTTTGTCCTCTTATTGAAGAAAGCGAAAAGCTTGACCTTACGCCCGCAACCGTCTGTCGAGACGATCTTCAGCACAGGCTTCCGGACCTGACCGTCGGACTCGTTCACGGCGCCATGCCGGCCGCCGAGAAGGATGCCGTCATGCAGGACTTCGTCTCCGGCCTCACCCAGATTCTTGTCGCCACTACGGTCATCGAGGTCGGCGTCGACGTACCCAACGCCACGCTCATGGTCATCGAGCATGCCGAACGCTTCGGTCTTGCCCAGCTCCACCAGCTTCGCGGCCGCGTGGGACGCGGTGCGGCGCAAAGCGCCTGCATCCTTCTTTTCGGCGAAGACATTTCTCAAGCCGGCTGGGAGCGCCTCAAGGCCATCCGCGACACCACCGACGGCTTTGAAATCGCGCGGCGCGATCTTGAGATGAGAGGCCCCGGCGAATTTCTCGGCGAACGCCAGTCCGGCACGCCGCTTCTCCGGTTTGCCGACCTGGAGCGCGACGAGGCGCTTCTCGCCGCCGCACGCCGCACGGCCGACGCCTGGCTTGAAAAAGACAGGCATGCAGCCCTCATGCATGCACGCCGATGGTTCAAGCCCTCCGACGAATTCCTTGCCGCCTGACGTCCTTTGCGCAACAGCCCCTGCAAGCACTACCATACTCATACTTTCGACATTCAAGGATCCTCGATCATGACTCTTACCGAACTCAAGTACGTCATCGCGGTGGCCCGTGAAAAACACTTCGGCCGCGCCGCCGAATCCTGCTTCGTGAGTCAGCCCTCCCTTTCCGTCGCCATCAAGAAACTTGAGGAAGAGCTCGGCGTGCCCATCTTTGAGCGCCGCACGCCCGACATCACGGTCACGCCCATCGGCACCGCCATCATTGAACAGGCCCAGAAGGTTCTCGAGGAAAGCCGCCTGATTGCCGAAATTGCCAAGCGCGGACAGGATCCACTTTCCGGCCCGATCCGACTCGGCATGATCTATACGGTCGCCCCCTACCTGATGCCGGAGCTCATTCAGAAGCTCTCGACTATCGCTCCGAAGATGCCCGTCTATCTTGAAGAGACGTATACGAGCGAACTCATCACTCAGCTGCGAACGGGCGCCATCGACGTCGCCATCATGGCCGACACGATCTCCGACACCGGCTTCATGACCCAGGTCCTCTATCAGGAAAGCTTCGTCGTCGCCGTCCCGTCCCATCATCCCTGGGTCAACCGCAACTACATCGGCCCGCAGGAGCTTCGCGATCAGACGATGCTTCTTCTCGGCGCCGGCCACTGCTTCCGCGACCAGATCATCGGCATTTGTCCAGACCTCGTGCGCGCCAACATCGGCGTTGCCGACGTCCAGCGCACCGTTGAAGGCTCCTCTCTGCAGACCATCTGCCACATGGTCGCCCAGGGCCTCGGCATTACTGTGCTGCCTGCTTCGTGCGTTCCCTACCTTCGCACGAACATCAACAGCATCAAGACGATTCCCTTCAAGAGCCCGTCCCCGTCCCGCCGAGTCATCATGGTCTGGCGCAAGAGCTACACCCGCATGCCTGCGCTAGAAATGCTCGCCAAGGCCGTCAAGAGCACCACGCTCAACGGCTGCTTCTATCTTGACGAGCCTCCCGTCGCCGACTGACCTGCACTCAGGAAGCCATCATGACCAAAAACGCTCCTCGTACGGATGCCGAAGCGCGCTCGCCTGAGACCGCCGACAAAGCCTCAGGCTCCGAACGTCCGGCCGCCCCGCGAACGCTGCGCTCCATGCTCAGCTTCAGCGACCGCATCGACCTGCTCATCCGCGTCGTTCTCGCAGTCGCCGTCTCGATCGGCTGCTACTTCATCATCGAACCGTTCCTCACCGCAATCATCATTGCGGCGATTCTTGCCGTCGTCACCTGGCCGATGTTTACGAGAGCACGTTCCTCCATGGGCGGATCGACGGCGGTTCCCGCAGCCTTGATGGTCTTCCTCCTCATCGTCGGCGTTCTCATTCCGACGAGCTTCCTCCTCATTGCACTCGCACAGCAGATTCCGAAGGGCATTTCCGTCCTTCGCTCATGGATTTCCAGCGGCTTCACCATTCCGCCGGCCATCTCTGATATTCCCGGCATCGGCCCCTGGCTTCATGAACAGCTTCTCTTTGCCATCGATCCCGCATCGCTCTCGACCACGATGCAGAAGCTTCTGGAACCGCTCTCCGCCGCACTTCTGAATGTTGCCTTCAATATCAGCAACATTCTCATGCAGCTTGCGCTCGTCACCTTCATCGTCTTTTTCTTCTATCGCGACGGCGCCTGGTTCGCCGACCGCACGCAGACGCTCATGAAGCGCGTCTCGGGCAACTTATCAAGCGAGCTTACGAAAATTCTGGTCAATACGACCCGATCGGTCGTCTTCGGCCTGGTAGGCACCGCTCTCGGACAGGCTGTTGTTGCCGGCATCGGCTTTTGGATCGCCGGCGTTCCCGGCATCCTGATGCTCTGCACGTTCGTCTTCGTTCTCTCGATCGTTCCTATCGGCCCGCCCCTCGTCTGGGGGCCGGCCGCAATCTGGCTCTATACGCAGGGAGAAGCCGGCATGGCCGTCTTCCTCGTCCTCTGGGGGCTTCTTGCCGTTTCGAGCGTTGACAACTTCATCAAACCGATTCTCATCGCCCGCGGCTCGTCTCTCCCACTGGGACTGATCTTTCTCGGCGTCTTCGGCGGCGTCATCGCCTTCGGCTTCCTCGGTCTTATTCTCGGTCCTATTCTTCTTGCCGTCGGCGTGGCCATGCTTCAGGCCTGGCTCAAAAATCCGATGCTTGCCGCCAAGCTTGAAGCCGGCCGCGCAGCCAGATCCCGCCGCGCCCAAAAGCGCGACGACCGTCCCGGCACGCAATCCAA
>JAXZEJ010000181.1:0-3583 GCA_037424205.1 bacterium
GGCTGAGGATATAAAGTCCTCACCCCTATCCGATTTCGTGCAAAATGCAGGTTAGGTTGTCATCGTGAGGTAGGCGACGAATCCTGATGCTCGGGTTGATAGTCATCAACCGAGGCTAGGGGAGCAACTATGCTAAAAGAACTTGATGAACAATTAGGCCAAGCATTACACGACAGTCGATTTGACCTCGCTGAACAGTTGATTGCAGCGGGTGCCGACAAATGTCCGGCGACAACATTCGGGCCTGAACTCAGGAAGGACAACGCCCTATCGCACTCTTTCATGGCGATAGGGCGTTGCTCATCAAGAATCAAACGGTCAGATCAATAACCGATTACTTTTCGAAAGCCTTCTTAAGGTCAACAGGCATGGCCTGGTAGCCGGTCGTCGATTGAACGCGCAGTTCGACAGAGGGCTTCTTGGCTCCCCACTTGAATTCCATCATGTAGGGATTGGGCGCCGACGTGAAGGCGCCAGTCTTAACGTCGAAGCTTGCGCCTGCCGTTGCCGAGTAAACAAAGATCGAATTCTTGTCGGCGTGATATTCGCAAAGGGAGGTAACCGGGCTGAACCAGTCATGGCCTTGTTCTTCGCCATAGGTCCAGACCTGTTCAACCGTCATCTTCTTCTGGTCGATCTTGTAAACAACGCCGCGAGAGTACTTCATTTCAGGCAGGGCGGGCTGTTCCATGCCGCGAGCGTCACCATTGTCGAACGCGGTGATGTAGATCACGTCCTTCGTTGACTTTTCGTCAATGCGGAACGCCGTATGCTGCGTCCAAGTCCAGTCAAAGCCGCCTTCGCAGGAGGCGTCGCCGCACTTGACGGGCTTGCCGTTGCTGTCAACCGGAGTCAGGAGCTTCTTGGCAAAGTCGCCCTTCCAGCCGCGCGGGGCGCCGAGGATCCACTTCACCTTCTTGTCACGGCCAATCTTGATGATGGCCGACTGATGGCGGGAAGAAATAATGATGGAGTCGTCAGTCGGATCATAGTCGACGGAATTGACGTGTGCCCAATTGCGGCCAACGCCCGTACCGGCGATGTCGCCATAATTATTGGATTCGTTGAGCTTTTTGATGTCTTCCTCGGAGAGCGTTTTACCGGCTTTCGATGCGTCGATGTTGAGGCACACGGCACCCTGGTCGAGAGCCTTGATCACATCGGAGCGATACGGGTCAAGGATATCGAAGAGACGCCATTCGTCAACGACATAACCGTCATGGTCAACTTCCGTGATCACGTCACGTACCGTACGGACGTTCTGACCATTGGCAAGCTTCACGTTGGAAGAGGCGACGCGCAGGAAGAAGCTGCCGTTCTGAGCCGGATCAAGGGAGTGACTGAAGTCGTTGTAGCTGATGGGAAGGCGACGATTCCAGATTTCACGACCCATGAGGTCATACTTGACATAGCGCTGGCCGTAACCCCAGGTAAAGGCGCCGTCGTTGTTCTGACGGAAGCCCATCATGTCGCCGCCCCAATAGAGGCTGTCAAGGTTGTAAATGGGCTTGACGAAAAGGTACCAGCGGTAGTCGCCGGTCGTGTCGACAATGCCGATCTGCGGGTAGAAGTTCCATTCAAGAGCGCCGCCCATCGGGTTGTTCCAAACGGCGTGCGAAGCCTTGCCGACGAGGTCTTGTGCGTTATTCAGGAGGTAGAGGCGATCCTTGAAGGCCTTGTCAACCTTGACGGGCGTTACCTTCGGCAGTGCAGACACTTCGAGGGCCAGACCGGAGGCTTCGCCATACAAGGGGCTGCCGTAGATGTGATAGGTGTCGTCGAACTTTTCAGACTTGCCGTTGAAAAGACGCGTGTACTGAACGCGAACATTGTTCACGTAGTCGGGATACAGGCCGAAGACCGGAATGCCGCCATGCGTCAGAAGCATGCGGCGGGAAACCTTGTAGCTGATAGGCTGACCGTTGATCTTCGGCATGATCGTGACGGTGGCGTCCTCAATCTGATAGCCGCCGTTTCGAATGATGGCCGTCAAAGGTGCAACTTCGTACGGATTGATGATGATCTCACCCAGGTGGCCTTGAACTTCATAGGTCGTCTTCGGACCGGAGGCGCCGCCCATGGCAGAGGCGACCAGGGGCAGGGCAGCCAGAACTGCGACAGCAAGATGCTTGATTTGCATGGATCTTCCTAAAACTGAAATGTACAATGAGGTAATGGTCTGACGATTGGAAAAAGTGCGTATGCCAAGCCTGACGGTCGAAGGTTGTCTTCGGTATGGTCAGTTCTTTGTCAAATCTCCTAATCGCCAGACAACTATATGCTTCAGAGGGACATATGCCCATTCCCGATTGCATCAGTAAGTTCTCGAATCTGCATTAAAAGACTTTTTCAAAAAATGAAACAATCGAAGACTTCAAACAGTGGTGAACTTTCACAGGATTTGCTGATTTTTCTCTGTACGCTCTATGAGTTGAGGCATTTGGGTCGAACGGCTGCACGTCTGTGCATAAGTCTTCCGAAAGCGAGTCGCATGCTTGCCGAGGCACGTCGGATTTTTGACGATCCGCTTTTTTCCCGATTTGGCCGAGGGTTGGCGCCAACCGATCGTGTTCACGGGATTGTTGAGCATGCTCGTCAAGTTCTAAAGGAGATGAGGCTGCTCTTTGAGGAACCGTGTTTTGATCCTGCACAGCTGACCAGAGTGTTTCGATTGGCCTGCTTGGATAACGCGTTTCCGATCATGGTGGAACCCGTTCTTGCACCTTTGCTCGAAAAGTCGTCGCATTCCGGTCTGGCACTTCTCATTCATGACGAGCAGACAATGACGCGCATGCGTGCGGGTGAAGTTGATTTGGCGATCTTTCCGGCTGATCAGCTGCCGGCTGACTTTGAATCGATGAAGCTATTGAAGACGCCATACGTTCAGGTTGTGCGTGCCGGGCATCCTTTGGAATCGGTTTTGGATAGCCGCGGAGCGGTAACCTCAAATGACTTGAAGGCTTATCGGCGAATTCAAATTGTGGTGCATCCTGACCGGGATAATACGGCAGAAGGCGTTCCTGGTCCGGCGCCGATTCCCATGAAGGCGTCGGAAACAGTTCTGTGGACATCCTATTGGCTGGGTGCCGTACGTCTGATGCATCAAACGGATTCGGTATTGACGTTGCCGTGGCGAACTGCGCTGGTTCTCTCGAAAGATCGACCGCTAACTGTTTTGGGACGTGCGATGAGCGTGCCTTGGCTGGAACCGTCTCTTATTTGGCACCAGCGCTCGTCAGCGGATCCGGCACTGCAATGGCTGCGCAGTTTATTTGCCGTCCATGTGCGTGGAGGTTCGGAGGTTGTGCCGGATGTCATAAAGCTGGGCCGCTTGGGTGAGTAGCCTGCGACGGCAGTACTCCAAGGCTTGACCCGCTCCCGGATCGTACCATCGCGGCGCAGCGGGCCCGGGAACGCCTGATGGCGGTCGGCAATGGTTGACCGGGTTCCTGAAATTCATTTGTACGAGAGTTGATATTTTTTAATTTTTGTACTGCGGGATATTTGGCATTTTGTTAATATGCCCAACATATTGGGATAAGGTCCCGATCTTTGTGCCTGGAGGAGATGCCGGGATTTGAAC
>JAXZEJ010000182.1:0-13309 GCA_037424205.1 bacterium
TATTCCTCCTCTCCGATTTGCACAACAACGCGCGGTTTCAAAATACCGTCCATTGCGCTCGCAGTGTCCTCGTCAAAGTCGACAGACACGACCGTTGCTCTTGGCTCGTACTCCTCAATCGCGTCAATCACCTCAGACCGCATCAGCATCTTTGCTACCGGCATTGGTTTGTCGATATGCGCCCACGTCAGCCCGAAGTCTCGGTCCAGAGGAACGGAGCCCTTACGCGTGCTGAGGATCGTCCGCACGTTCTGCAGAATCTCTCGCACCTCGTCAGACGGCGCGAAGTCGACTTGACTTGATAGCGTCACTGTGTACTGAGCCATTACGCCGCCTCCTTCAAGGTGATGCTGACCTCTGCAGAGACGCAGATGCCAAGGTTGTTGTGATACTTGCGCTCTTCACCGATTGATTCGATTACGAACTTTCCGAGATAATCTGGACCGATGAGCAAACGCTCAGCCTGTTTCTTCTCGAGCATTTTCTTGAGCTGAATGAGCGCTGCCAAAGGCGGGGTCCCGAGCATCGAGTTCAGCTGAATGTTGAAGCTGACCTCTGTGAGTCCTGGACCGATGTATTCAAGAACGGGTTTCTTGCCTATCACTTCGTGCGTCGCCCATCGAACCGAGCGTGAAACTGACAGGTCCTTGAAGGTGAATGTCACTGCACTACTGCAGAGAAAAGGCAGTTTGCCGAAAAGACCAACTGCCGAAAATCCCAGGCCCATTTTCTCCTCGCCTCCTTACAGCGGCGGACTCGTCGGAGCGCCGTCGCCTTGTTCTTGATGTTTGTGCTTCATGAGGCTGATGCCGCCCGCCGTCACGTCGCTCGAAGCTTCGATCTGGCCCTGCAGCTTCATGTTCCCTGTGACCGTCACCGCAGCACCTCCACCTCCGCTGACGGCGAGTCCGCCCTTTCCGGTGATGAGACCGGCGACATTCAGAACACCGGTAACGTCCGTCTTCGGCGTGTCAAGCGTTATGCCCGACGAGGCGTTGACCGTCGCGGTCGTGCAATTGATCGTCACCGCATTCGGCACCGTGATAGAGCCATCCTGTCTATTGAACACAACCTCCGTGCCTTCAATCGTGACGGTGAGCTTGTGCTCCGCTCGGTCGTAGCAAACGCGCGTGTCGTCGTCGAAAACTACCGTGCGGCGGTTTTCCGTCGATTCCGGAGGCGTCACCTCTCCCGCGTAGATCGAACCGAGAATGACGCCGTCTTCCTGCCCCTCGCCGAAGAAGAGCACGATGGCGTCCTCGCCGACGTCGGGCATGGCGTAGTCGTGATTCTTGAGCGAGTTGCGCTGAAGAACGGGGAGGTCGAAGCTCACGATGCTATCCTCGTCGTCGAAGACCACGCGGGCTGTGCATTTCGCAGGGTCGATGCTCGAGATTTCACCAATCTTGATGAGGCTCGGCACCCCCTCTGGCATGTCAAATAGGTTCATGCCGCACCTCCTCAGTAGTTGTTGTTGACGCGGCGAACCGAAAGGCTCGTCACGTAGCCGCTAGTGCTGACGCTGTGCGAAGCGCTCTCGATTATGAAACCGCCGTCGAAACTTCCGAATCCCTTGAGCTTGATGACGACACCCGCCACAAGGGACGTGTCACCGACAAGAGAAAGGCTGCCTGTCATCTTCCGAAGATTGAGCTTGCGCAGCGTGGCCTTCGCGATTCGCATCGCCTCGTTGATTGATGTCGCACGCTTCTTGATCTGGTATTCCTGCCCGTTGTCCTCGACGTCAGGATCTACATAGGTGTAGGTCATGACGGCCGGGTTCTTTTTGCCAGGCACAGCATCGATGTCGTACTCGTCCGACGTGTAGCCGCCAGCCGAGGATTTTTTCTTTTCCTTCGGGTTTCTGTACGAGATCGTGCAGCTCTTGTACGTCTCAGACTGTTGCGACTCGAAGTCCCACGAGAGAATGTCCGAAACGCCAAGCGTGAGCGTTTTGACGGGCTTTTTCTTCTCGTATGACGCCTGGTCGAAGATCACGATCTGCGAATCTGTCACCTTGATCGAAAGCCCGGCGTCTTCACATAGGCGCGAGAGGAACTTCAAGTTGCTTTCAGCCTTCTGATCTTGTCGGTCGTAGCTCGGGTTCTCCTTAGAATCAAAGAGGAGCTTGACTTTCGCGGCCGCCGCGATCTCCTGAGCGATGCCCTTGAGCGTCTTTTTCTCCCAAGCCTTCGTGATCATCTTGCGTCGGATCGGCGTGTTCATCGGGATCGACACTGCGCGCATCTCGAAGACACGAGGCGAGCCACTGGTGCGGAGCGAATCGACGAAGAACTTTCCGCAGAAAAGCTCGCGCCCTTTCTTCCCATCAACCGTCCCGGATGCGATGTAAGCTCGGACGACTTCACCGCCGTCCGGCTTCCACTTGCTCGCCCACTTTCCCGTCGGGTCCTTCAAAGTGATGCTGATTTCGTCAGCCTCATTTGTCTCTTTGTCGTCGTACGTGAAAGAGAGCAGATCCGGCAGAATGTCCTCCGACACCGACTTGCTGGCTTCGGTGAAGAGGAGCCTCAAATAGGTCTGGATAGGTCCGCTCATCGCGTCCCCTCCTGACGTTTCCAAGGCGGCAGGTTCTCAGCAAACTCCATCGAGTCAGTGTCAATGTCCGGCACATTGAGCACGACGCCCGCACTGAAGAACGCCGTCTTCCGGTGCTGTAGGTTTGCGCGGATCAACTGATCCATCAACGCTTCGGAGCCATAGACTCGTTTGGCGATGATGTCCCAGGTGTCCATCGCGCGGGTCTCATACGTTTTCACGTTGCCGCCTCCTTTAAGCAAAAGATAGACGCTGCTGATCCGCCCAAAGACGGCGCAGGTCCTTTTCAAGCTGTCGGCGACCTTCATCAAGGCCGCGCTTCACGCCTTCATAAGCGTCGCCAGAGCCGCCCGACACGTTGATGACGGGAGCGAAATTGACGGTGATGCCGCCACCTGCCCCAACGCCCGCACCGAGCATCGAGGAGAGTTTCGAGAGTGGAATGACCGCCTCGGGTTCTCCGCCTTCGCCGATGTTCGCGAGCGTCGAGCGCGTCGCAATGCCGCCCTCGGCAAGCTGTGGAATCTTCGGCAGGTTGACGCCGAAGGTCTGCCCACCGAACTTCGGCACCCAGTCAGGAATGTCCACGCTGATGCCGTTGATGGCTCCAATCGCGCCGTTCACAAGGTTGATGACGTTGTTGATCGGCGCCTTTGCGAGTCCAACAAGGGCCTTGAAAGCATTCGAGAAGATGCCCTTCACGTTCTCCCATGCGGCAGACCACTGCCCGGTGAAAACGTTCTTCACAAACCCAATGAGGTTCGAGAAGACGCCCCAGACGTTCTTCGCAATGTCGGCAACGATCGCAAAGTTCGCCTTCACGACCGAAGCGATGTTCGGAAAGTTCGACGAGAACGCGCTCCAGAGCTCAACCGCCTTCGCTTTGATGGTGTCCCAATTCTTGTAGACCGCGAGCCCTGCGCCGACGAGCAACGTGAAAGCCGTGATGACGATCCCGACCGGGTTCGCCCGCATGGCCCCAGTCAGCAAGACCATCGCACCGCGCATCAACTTCGCAGCCGTGGTCGCAGCCGTGACGACGAGTTTCCACGCGCCGAGCGCAATGGCCTGCGCCTTCGAGGCCGCTGTCGCGAGCACCGTGCTGTTTCGCATCAAGGTGATGGCCTTCTGGATGTTCAGGAAGCCCTTGTACATTGAGATGACGGGGCTCGCCAAAAGCGCGAAGACAAGGCGTAACGCATGAAAGGCAGCCACAGAGCCGAGGATCGCGCCACCGACCTTCATGGCCGTCAGAATTAGCGACTGATTTTCACTCACCCACTTGATGACGCTCTCGCTATTTTTCACGAAGGCTTCCGCCGACTTTCGAACAGCTGGAAGAAGAGCCGTCCCGATCCCGCCGGCGACTAGCTTGACCGCGTTACCTGCAATCTGCAGGGAATTCGAGGTCGTGTCAGCCCTGGACTGGAATTCCTTCAGCATCGAACCGGCATACTGAGCCGGATCGGAAATCATCGCAAAGTTTCCTGCAAGCAGGTCGCCCTGCTTGGCAAGCGTTGCCACCGCAGACTTCACGCCCGCTTCGTTACCGAATAGAGCGCCAATGATCGAGGACTTCTGGTCTTCTCGCAAGCCGTTGATGCGCTTGAAAACGTCCTGAATCGCCTTTTGAGCGTTTTCAGAGTTCGACGTCATCATGTGCGCCATCTTGCCTGCGTCGATGCCGAGCTCTTCCATGGCTTTCTTCTGTCCCTTCGTGGCGCCTTCACCGGACGACAAAGCGTTGATGAATGACATCATCGAGGTCGAAGCGACTTCTGACGACACAGACGCGGATCGGAAAGACCCGGCCAATGCAGCAATCTGCTTCTCGTTCATCGCGGTCAAGCCCTTGAGGGCACCACCGGATCGAGCAAGCACCTCGACGACGTCCTTTGCCGACGCGCTCGTGGTATTGCCGATCTGGTTGACGATGTCGAACATTGCCTTGCTCTGCTCGATGTTGATGCCCATCTTGGACTGGATGTCCGCGTATGCAGCACCGACCTCATCCCCCGTCATATCGAAGGCGATGGCCATTTGGTTCTGAATCTCAACGAGCTTCAGAGCCTCGTCAGCCGTCTTTGCGATACCGGACTGGAAGGCGTTCGCCGCCATCGCTGTCATGTCCTCAGTGCTCTTCGCGTATTGGAGCGAGAGCTTCTGGATGCCATCAAAGACTTGCTTGTAGTCGTCCGAGAACTTGCGAAGTTCAGCCTGTTGGTCTTCAAAGCTCATCGCCTGCTTGACTGGAGCACCAGCTGTTGCGGCAACCGTAGCGCCAATGCCCATTAGAGCGCCCGCGCTCGAAGACCGCATTTCTCTGGCCTTATCCTGAACGCCCTGAACCTTGCTCAAACGCTCGTTGATCTTCGCGAGCTTTTGCTGTGCCGCACGAGCCCTGTCGGCTGACTGAGCGAGCGCATTCTGTCGTTCGATAAGCGTCCTCAGGTGCGTGCCGGTTGTTCCCATCTGACCGTCAAGTTCGCGCAGAGCGGATCGATTCCGCTCAAGAGCCGCCTTCGACTTTTCAAGGGCGGATTTAGCCTTGTTGAATTCGGAGACCATCTGGGCGGACGGCTCCCTGGTCGCGCTCATTGCTCTCCCGAGTGCTGCGACCTTTTCTTTCGCACGGATGTACTCTCGTGAGCTTTCGCCAACAGCCTTGCGTGCCTTTACGAGACCGTCCATCTTTGCGGCTTTCGCGTTCAGCGTAGCGAGTGAATCACCCATGCGGGCGACGGTCTCTTGCCCTTTCTTAAATGTGCTCGCGAAGTCTCCGGAAAGCTTCCCCGCGATCTTGAAGGCGATGTCGTAAACCTTCGACATGAGGTCACCTCCTTACGAAAAAAGGCGGTTTCCCGCCTTATTTTTTCTTCGCCGCCCGAGCTTCCGCTTCGAGCTGCTTTGTGATCGTCCTGTTCCATGATGCGAGCTCAATCAACGGCTCTTGCATCCACTCAAGCGCACCGCCTTTCATGACGCGCGCAATGGATACCGCCGCAGACTTGACCTCGTCGTCAGGATCAGACCGTTCTGCAAAGCCGATCACCCCAGCAAAAAATTCGCGACCTCCTGCCCGATCGCGCAGTAGTCCTTCGCCGGCAAGCCTTCCATGAATTCAATCGGCTGCTTTGCAGCCTTCGCGGAAAGGTAGACGCAGAAGTCCGTGTCGGACGCCATCAGCGGCGAGAAGTTCCCTGCGCGGGTCCACTCGCGCTTTGCGGCAGACACGTCCTTGCCGGTGAGCACGTCGAGATCGATCTCGATTTCAGTGTACTTCTGGCCTTCGAACTCGTATTCCTTCGAGAGGATGTACTTCATGAGATTCACTCCTTTATGTTGGGATTGCCGGGGCACGGCTCATGCCGCCCCCGGCGTTGTGCTTTACGCCAAGCCCAGGTCCTTTCGAACACTTGCGAGCTTGTCTTCGCCGTCGAACTTGGCGATGAAGTTGTACTTGTCGATTTCGATGAGTTCCTTGCCATTCACAAGGACCTTCATGTAAATGACCTCAAACTCGGTTTCGCTGTCCGTCGTGGAACCGACCTCAAACGATCCGAGGGAAATGCTCTTCGGCGTCGCACGCAGAGAAACACGCACAGGAACGGAAGAATATTCGCCGAGCGCTGCGTCGTAGACCTGCTGCGATCCGCGCAAATCAAGCGCATGCGCCTTTTGGTTTGCGAGCTTTGCAAGCTCCGGCGTGATGGTGCGCCAGGTGAAGGTCGCAGTCATCGAGCCGAAGTGGCCGAGAATCGGGCTTTCAACTTCGCCAGCAATGCCGGCTCCACTGACCGTGTCACTCATCGCTTCGATGGACGGGAGGTCCACATTCGCGACGCCGAGCAAGTCGTTTCCGTCGTTGTAAACGCGGAAGTTAATCAGGCGCTCGGGCACCTTGTTTCCAGTTGCCATAATTCAAGCCTCCTTTTATTCAAACAGCGTCGAGAGATAGCTCGCGTCGTATTCAAGGATGAAATCGATCTCGCGATTCGGAGACGGCGGCGTCACGTACACATGGAAGCGTGCGATGCCGTCCATCAGGTCCGTCGTCGGGTTTTCGCTCTCAAGGAACTCCACGCGACCGCCTAGGATGTACTGGCGAGCCGCAAGCCCGTTGAGCCAAATGTTCGCGCTGTCAACAATCGTGTCAACTTGACGACGATTCAGGGGCGCATCAACGCGCTGCCAGAAGGTCTGCACAAACGTGTTGCCGACCCAGTTGAACATGCGTCGAACCGGAATGAAGGAATCCTTCACGTCCGTGTTGCCCGGGTAGCAGGCCATACGGTTGCCCCAACACACCCAGCCGCCGATGAAATTGAGCGCCGTCACGACGCCCTGGCCGTTCAGATACGCGCCGTTTTCAGGCCCGAGCCAGACTTCCTTGCCGTTCGCCAGGACCGTGGAAGTCATCTGGAAGTTATTGTTCGACGGGCTGACATACGGCGTGCTGTCGTTGTCACCGTCCACCTTGCCGATAAGGCCCATGAGCTGAGTACTCATGTGGTACGCCGTGCCAGAAAGGGCAAGCATCGGCCAACATGCGACTTGCGCCTCATCGACGACGTTATTGTTGTTCTTCCATTCAGCGACCTTCGAGTAGGAATCGACGGTGTCGGTCGGCACGTCAATCAGAGCGATCGCACGGAAATGCTCGTTGATGTTGACAGCCTTGGCCGCCATCACAGCCGCGACTTCAGGATCGCTCGAATACTTCGGAGCAACGATCTGCCCCGGGACAAGACGGAAGCGCGGGAAGCACTCGCTGACAAGTTCAAGACCGCTCTTTGCACCTTCAACGGAAACGCCGCCGATGATTTCCGACTTCGTCACAGCAGACGGATCGAGCTTCTCAACCGCCAAAGTCAGAGACGTGCCAACAGGCACCTTGAAGTTATCCTCGTCCTTCTTCGACGTGATGACAAGGTGCCCCTCATCATTGAAGGTCGCGACGAAATCCGTCCCTTCCTGATAGGTCGTAACTTCCTGAGAAAGTTTGAGAGTCGACAAGATGATGCCTGGCTCGGCAATTGTTGCAGAGCCCGTCTTAGAGTCAAGCGTCACCGTCTTTGCCGTCGCCGTCTTCTTGTGCTTCGTAGGATCAAGCACGTTAACAACGATGATCGGTGCGACGCCAAAGAGAGCGAACTGCGAATAAATCGCCTCACTCAGTGTGAAGTCGTACTTTTTCAGACCGCTCGCGCTGTCCTCGACCGGCGGCACGTAGCCAAAAGCAGCGACAGCCTCGTCATACGAGTAGCAGAGAACGGGCTTATTGACGTTGGTCGGATCGGTCATATTGACCGGAGCAGTCCCGACAATGAAAGGAATAGCCGCCTCAACCTGCACCGGCGGCAGGATAGAAGTCGGCACTTCGGAGATTTTTACCCCGTGGTTGTATGCCATTTGATGACCTCCCTAGAGTTCATTTTTGAGTTGACGCACATAGGCGTGCAGGATGTCGCCCTTCACGCCGATGCGCTTTCGCGCTGTCGCCAGTTCAGACACCGGGACAAAGAGACCGCGCAGGGCCTCACTCTTTTCGCGCATCGATACGATGTGCGGAGGAAACTCCCCTGCACGGAACACCGCATTGCGCATCAGTGCACCACCTCCAAGGGTCGGACCGATATAGACAACAGCTTCTCCCTTGGTGGTTTGCGCCTTTTTAGTTGTGGGTTTCTTCATAGTCATCAGAAGTCCTCCTCCTTATCAATTGGCTGCGGCGTGCGGATGTCCCACGCCGTCTGCATGTCGAGCTGCCAAAACGGATAGGGCTGCTCTGCATAGGTGCTCCATTTGATCGGATGCTTAAGCCGATACCGATTAGCAAGAACCATCCCAGGCAAGGAACACAGCGCCGTGCGAATGCGGGCCATGATGTTCAGGCAGTATTCGTGCCCGTCGTACTCTTCTGAGTAAGTCCCGACTATGATCGACACCTGCACTTCTGTGGAGTCCTGGTCGGTCGTACCCTCATCGGCCCGCACGAGAACGAACGGAAAATCGTCCTTCTGCCCTGACCGCTTCGGCGGTAGGTAGCCATTTATGATTTGAGGAGCACGAAGCTCCTCTTTCTCTTGTCCGCGTTCTGACTTCGTCGGCAAGGCGAAGTTCTTCACGGCTTCGGCACACAGCCCGCGAAGTGCGCGGGTCAGCTCGTTTTCGACCATACGAATCACCCCTTGTGTTTGGTGTATTTGTTGGTTTTCCCACCGCCGAGGAGATAGCCGGTTTCGTGATCCAGGCGCTTGAGGAAGGTCTCCTGCATCGTCTTTTCGACGTTGTCTACGACCTCGTTATTCCCAGACAGCACCGGAATGGCTGGACCGTAGACCTCCTGCACAGGAAGCGAACTCGTATCCAAACGCTGAAGAATCTTTCCCCGGTAGACGAACGACTTACCCAAAGGCTTCAAGCCTCCCCGTGCCTTGACGGCGACGCGCACCGGCTTTCGTGCATTGCCGGTCGTGTCAGTTTTCGGACGAGTCTTGTAATTCACCAACGGGATGCGAGGCCCCTTACTCGTGACCAGCGCTTCAAGGTCTGAGCGCGTCGCCTTATGGATGGTGAAGTTACGGCGAACCGTTGAAGCCTTGATCGTGTACTCCTGCCGGATTGTTGAGACCGCAGCAGAGCGTCCGGCAGTGGCCGCACGATTCATCGAACGACTGACGGCTGCCTCGTATCCGTTCGGAACTTCCGAGAGCAACTTGGCCGCCTTCTCAAGAGCGTTCTTGTTCCGCCCCTGCCCGTCGGAAACGATTACCTCTAGCGGTTTACTCATTGCTCATTCCCCTCCGTCACAATGACAAGCACGCCGCCCTCATTGCTGACAGACTTGACAAGATGAAGCGCGCCGTCGATGTTGAGAAGCTCGCCCTCGACCGGCGTTTCAATCACGCCGACTTCGACGTATATCGTCAGTTGGTTGACAAAAACGCCAAGGTATGAATCGTCGCCGTTCGCCTGCGTGATGATCTTGTCGAGAATGCACGGCACAACCTCATGGCCGATTTCGTGCTCCTCGGAAAACTCGTCGAGGTTGATGAAGACGTTCTGCACGTCAGCAGCAACGAAATCCTTGAAGGCACTCATCCCGCCACCTTCTTCGTCGTGCGACGCTTGACAGGTTGCTTGACTTCAACTTCTGGCTCATCTTCTGCTTCGGGAATCGGAGCAAAAGCAGCTTCCGGCGTCGGCAATGGAGCTTCTTCGACAGGGTCGTCCTCGACCTCATTCACGCCGACAAGCGCCAGATTTTCCTTGAGAAGCTGAAGGCCGACCGTATCGTCAACCTCGATCTCCTCACCTGCCGTGTAGCGTTTGCCGGAAATGAGAAGGTTTTCTAAAAGAACAACTTTCATTTCTGTCCCTCCTACGAAAAAGGGCAGGTCGTATTGCCTGCCCTAATTCGGTTTTTGTCGCTCTTAAGCGAGAGCTTCGATGACGTGGAAGCCGTGAATCTGCTGAATGATCGGCAGCGGACGGCTCTTGATCTGCACAATACGACCAGACGGGTTGGCGCGCTGAACCCAAGAATCAGGGACACGAGCGCCTTCGTAGAACTTGACCGCATCATCACCGGTCAAGGAAACCAGGCCGTAAGCAAGCATCGTCTTCGCGTTCGGGCTTGCGAGCATGCAGAGTTTTTCGGGAACCATCGGCTGTTCCTTGCCGGCGTCATCCGTGTACCACTCGTCATAAGAGTAGATGTCAAGACCGGAGTCCTTGAGATAGCCCCAGTACGTCACGCCATTCGGCAAGTGCTGCGGATCAATCGCGCCCATGTCGACGCGACGCGTATCGAGCTGATTGGCAGTCGTGAGCTTATCGAGGATCGTATCAAGCACCTTCGAGCCGCAGATCAGCTCGTGCGGCGTAAAGCCGCCGGACTGAATCATCGTGCGACGAAGCGTACGAAGATCGCCCATGATCTGGGCGGCGTCAGCAGCGTCCCACTTCGTGCCCAAAGTAGTCTTCGGCTGCTCCTTCGTCTCCAGGTGAGCCCAGTAGTTCAGAACTTCATCGTAGCCTTCGCCCTTGACCGTCACCTTGCCCTGGAAAAGAGCCTCGGCGCACATGACCTCTTCACGACGCGTGATGATGTCGTCGAGGTCGGACAAGTCCTTGCCGAGGATTTCGGCAGCACGCTGCGTCGGGCTCTTTGCGGAGTAGATCGTTTCGCCAGGCAGGCGCTTCAGCATGTCTTCTGCCGTCGTCACGCGCATCGGAGAAACTTCCGGCGCTTCGTAACTTTCCGTGCGGAAGCCTTCGCGCGTCAGCACGACACCGCCAACCTTCGGGTTGACGAAGGGCGCAATCTTGCGACCGCCGCGACCGATGATGTCGAAGTCGATCTTCTGGGTGTGGAAGGTCGGGCGATTCGTAAAGTAGCGATCGCGCAACCAGGTGGAATTGCTCTTTTGGCCTTCTTCGACCATCGCGAGCATCGTGCGAGTAGTAAACATATCAATTGCCATTGTTGTAGTCCCTCCTGAGATTTAGATGCTCGGCTTGAAGAAGATGCTGACCTGACGAGCAGACGGCTTGAAGTCCGCAACGGCAGCGCTGTTCTCAGCGTTAAAAGAAAGAGCATCTTCGTTGAATTCGCCGGTGAGATACACGGCAGCGACCTTGTCGCCGGAAGCCGTATCCACGTCCTCGGCAAGGACTGCATACACTGCAGAAATCGTCGTCTTCCCAGAGTCAACCTTGCAGAGCGTGCCGTCCTTATCAAGTAGAGCGCCGCGCTTGAGCACGCCCTGGCTAGTCTTGACCATCATGCTGTCAGCAACAACCGGCATGATCTGCGACGCAGCGAAAAGATTGTCGACAGTCGTCGTATGAGTTTCTTGCATTGCCATTTCTTCTTCCTCCTTTACTTGCGAGCGAAGGCGCGCGCACCTGCTTCAATGGCCGCCTTCATTTCGGCGTCCAGCTTTGCCTTCGCTTCTGCCTTCGGATCAAGGCCTTCATTGCCTTCCGATTCGATACCCTCAAGAGCCTTCGCGTCGCTCTTGCGATCCTTGAGCATCTGTGCGCCGCGAGCCTTGTCGGCCTTCAGGATCTGAACTGCAAGCGCTTCTGCGGTCGTCTTGCCGTCAAACTTCGCTGCGTTCACAAGGTCTTCATGACCTGCGACAGCGATGTCTTCGATCGCCTGGATGCGTGCGCGTTCATTCGTAGCGCCTTCGGCAATAGCTTCTTCGCGGATCGCCTGCACCAAGTCAGGATGTTCCGCTTTCAACGTTTCCAGATTCATCTTGTGAACCTCCTTTTGAACTGCGGATGCCTTGGGCTGTTCCGCGTGAATGAAGCCCTTCGGCGCATTCGCAAAGAAACGCGAATCTACCTTCAGGCCGTTTAACATGACGAAACCGCCAGAAGCCGTGTTCTTGACCTCCGTCGTTTCATCAATCTCATCAGCCAGACCGAACTCCACAGCCTCTTCTGCTGTGAAATAGGACTCGGCGTTGACCTTTTCCTTGATCTCGGCAACCGTGCGACCGGTCTTTTCGACATAGATGTCAATGAGGTTGTCCTCAAGCTTCTCCATGTCGTCCGCCGCCTTTCTCATGTCGTCCGTGTTCCCCCAGACGCCAGAGCTGACCTTGTGGATCATCATCATTGAGCCCCTCGGCATGACGACTTTCGCGCCAGGCACGCTCGTGATGATCGTCGCAGCACTCATGGCAGCGCCGTCAATTCGGAAGGTAATCTGTCCCTTATGCGCCTTTAGAAGCGAATAAATGGACAAGCCCGTATAGACGGCCCCGCCGAACGAATTGATCGAAATATCAAGAGGGCTATCGGACGGGATTTTTCGGAAGTCCGCGAGGAATTCAGCCTCGTTGAAGCCCTTCCCCCACGGATCGTCCTTCGACCCGCCGACATAGCCGAAAAGATCGAGCTGCGCCCGTTTCCCCTCGGCCTTGACGTTCCAAAACTTATTCTTCATCTGTTTCCTCCTTCTCCGGTTCCGTCATCGGTTGAGCCGGAGCTGTCGCACTCAGACCGTCTTCCCTGCGCATTGCCTCCTCGCGCTTTCGCACCGCGTGAACCTGGTCATACTTCATGCCGGTGAGCTCAGCCGCCTCGCGTTCTCGAGTGCTGAAGCCTTCATCGACACGGACCTTCGCCGCGTTGGCTTCCTTCAGCGGATCAAGCTGTCCCTGCGCATCGCCGAACCATTCGGCCCCGCACCAAGCTGCACGGATTGCCGGATCATCGAAGAAGCCGGGTGCTTGCACACGACCTTTCAGAACAGCCTCGGTCAGCCACTCCTCGTAGATCGGCTGACAGAAGTTCCCCACGAGCCATTCGCGGCGCATGCGGAACATCTTCCAAGCCTCCAAAAGCGAAGCCCTCGACGCGCTGTAGGACGCTGTGAAGTTCTTCACGAGAAGCTCGTAAGGGATCTCCAGCGCCGCACCGATCTGGCGACAAATAGCGATCACGAAAGGATCGAAGTTCGGATTCGGTCGACTCGGGTCCGCGATCTGGACCTCTTCACCTTCGTCAAGGGCGACGATCGACCCGTTACCCATTTCATAGGCGTTCGGGTCCTTGTCGACTTGCATCGCGGGATTGAAAGCCTGTCCGAGTGGAGAATCGGGAGTGTTGCTCTTGACGAAGACCGTGAACATTCCGGACACGACCGCCGCCATCAGCTCGGCTTCCGAATACCTTGAAAGTTGCTTCAAGGCCTCGATGACCGGAGCAAGCATCGGCACGCCTCGGC
>JAXZEJ010000183.1:0-2905 GCA_037424205.1 bacterium
TGCATTGATGGTCTCCGGTGTTCGATGCCCCTTCTGGAGCTGACCATCTAATTAAATCGGGATCATCCTTTGTGGTTAGACGACTAATACTTTCGGATTAGTTGCTGGACAAACAAATTAAATCCTATTGCCGACAATTGATATTTCCCAACAGATTTCATTCCGAACCAGTTGCAATATCGCAACACAGGATTTACAGGGTTATCCCTTAAAGCAATCACGAGTCCGTGCATTCATCAGCAGAGCTAAATTCGATACCGATCTCCTTTCAGGGTTTGCCCGCACATCTCAAACCCGCGTCCTGAGCCGATTTCAGCGATGCGGGAAAAGTCTCAACATGATCGATGCCTAATAGAAGCCGCAGAAGTTCGTTGCGAAAGCGTCATGGATGGCCGATCTCGCCGGCTTGCAGTTTTCCCTTTCAGATAGCTACAGTTTTCAGGCGATCAAGTTCACCTCACCCCCACCCCCAGGGATTTGGAGAAAATATTTATGTTCAAGAAGTCTCTTGCCGCTCTCGCGGTTCTCGGTACGGCTGCCGGCTTTGCCAGTGCCGCCAATGTTTCTGTTTACGGTGTTGTCGACGAAGGCCTGTCCTATACGCACCAGAAGCTGACGGTTGACATCGCCGGCACCAAGGCAACCGAAAAGGAACACAACTTCGGTCTCGACAGCGGCGTTTCCGCCGCCTCCCGCTTCGGCTTCAAGGGCACTGAAGATCTCGGCAACGGCATGACCGTCGGCTTCAAGCTTGAAAACGGCTTCAGCGCCGACGACGGCAAGCTCGGTAACGACGGCCGCCTCTTCGGCCGTGAAGCCATCCTGACGGTTTCGAGCGAGTTCGGTACGCTCGCCATGGGTCGTATGGGCGGCGTGGCCTCCTCCTGCGGCTCCTACGACCTCGTCTACGCCATCGCCGACGCATTCGACGGCTTTGACAAGAACGTCGGCGGCCTCGCCGCGTCCGACCGCTACGACAACATGATCACGTACGCCACGCCGAAGCTTGCCGGCGTCCAGGGCACCTTCCAGTACTCCTTCAAGGGCAACGGCGGCGCCGACGGCCGTGAAGGCTCCTCCGAAGTCAACCGTTATGCCTCCGCCGCCGTGACCGCCGAAGTCGGCGCTCTCCAGACGGTCGCCGCCTACGAATTCCAGAACTACAAGTCCTTCGGCAATGATTCTCACATTGATGTCAAGGACGGCCATGCCTTCTACTTCGGCGGCAACTACGACTGCGGCTTTGCCAAGACCTTTGCCATGGTTCAGGTATTCAGGCACCTCAAGGCAGGCGAAGTCCATGCCACGGCCAAGTACGGTGATGAAGCTGTGGCCGATATTGACGACGCCGCCACCGGCGGCATGAACGGCTACGGCCTGCACCTCGGCACGGTCGTTCCGGTTGCCGGCGGTGATCTGACCGCCGCCTTCTACTTCACGGACGGCGAATTCGAAAAGGTTGCCGGCCTGGCCGACGTTGATTTCGAAACCTACGCCTTCGGCGCCAAGTACGAATACCCGCTCTCCAAGCGTACGTCCCTCTACACGGGCGCCGGCGTCTGGCATGACAAGGTTTCCTACAAGCCTGTCGAACTCAAGGTCACCGGCTATCAGGCTTACGCAGGTCTGACGCACGCCTTCTAATGCCGACCCCGCAATGCCTCGGACATGATCCGGCGCATTGACCGACAAAAGAACCCGGCCGACGGTTCCGCAAGGAATCGCCGGCCTTTCTTATCCGCCTTCCCTGCTCCGCCTTTCAAATTTCCTGTCCGTCAAGCCTTCTTGGGACTTTGTCTTATTTTCGAACACCTCCCTCGGGAGGTAGAATTTCTTCTTTTTCAGGCGCACAATTCATAGCCTGTGCCGGTTGGAGTGAGGCAATCTCCCGCCGGCCGTTTCCATTTCAACTATAAGAAGGCAAATATGGAAGACAGCTTGGCCAAGGTCTTTTCCCTGGCGATCTTCATCGTTCTCGGGCATCTCCTGAGGCGATTCAACATTCTGAAGGACCAGGCCTTTGCGGCCATCAGCGCGCTCGTGATGAACGTGACGCTCCCGTGCGTGATTCTCACGAACCTCAACGGCATCCGAATTCAGGGCGACATGCTGCTCATCGCGGGCCTCGGTCTTCTGACGAACCTGATCTTTTTCGTCTGGGGCCTTCTTCTCACGCGCAGCGTCACGGACGCCGCCTGGCGCGACTTTGTGCGAATCAACATCGGCGGCTATTCCGTCGGCCCGTTTGCCGTTCCGTACGTCCAGTCCTTCTTTCCGACGACGGGACTGCTGGCCACCTGCATGTTCGACGTGGGCAACTGCATCATGGCGGGCGGCGGCACTTTTGCCATCATCGCGAGCACCCGCGTGAAGACCACGATCTGGCGCACGATCAAGGTGATCGCCGCCAAGCTCGTGCACTCGGGGCCTCTCATGACCTTCGCCTTCGTGGGCCTGATGTCCATTCTCGACCTGAGGCTTCCCGACGCCGTCATTACGAGCACGAGCATCGGCGCCAAGGCCAACACCTTCCTCTGCATGATCATGATCGGCGAGTCGATCAGCTTCGCCATGGCCCCGGGCCAGATGGGCAAGCTCGCCGGCCTTCTGGCGAAGCGTTGGCTCGCCTGCATTCTCATTGCCCTTGCCGTGTGGCACTTCATGCCTTTCGAGGATGAAATCCGCATGGCCCTCACCCTCACCTGCCTCTCTCCGATTCCGGCCATGAGCCTCGTCTTCACGGCGAAGCTCGGCGGTGACATCTCGATGGCCGCCAACATCAGCTCCATGAGTGTGGCGTGCTCCATCGTGGGCATGTCCGTCGCGCTGATGCTGTTCGGCGCCGTCTGACGGCGGCTCCGCACCAATCCTGATCCCTAACGGGCGGTCTTCTTCAAGAGACCGC
>JAXZEJ010000184.1:0-8162 GCA_037424205.1 bacterium
CCTCAATGCCGAAGGCATCGAGAAAACCCGCAACAAGATCATGAAGAGTGCTTTGTGAAATTGTTCCGGTATGAGCTTCGCTTCCGGTTTCCGAGGCCTTCCATGCGCCGCCGGCATCGACGACGATCGAAATCGTACGTGCGCCGTCGCCGCGCACGGCTGAAAACTCAACGCGTGCCGCGCCGTCTGAGGCTGCTTTGCTGAAGGTGGAGATGTCAGGCATGAAGGCTGTGTCCACGGGCGCATCCCGCGCCCTCGGGAGCGGCGCGGATGCGCCGCCATGATCCATTGTGCGGGTGCTTCATGCGGTCGGCGGTTTCGCAGATTTGCGAAAGTTTGAGAAACGCGTTTCAAATCTCGCGGATGAAGCGGACGACGCCTGTGCCTTCAGGCTTGAGAAGATCGAGAAACTCCTGCGGCAGCTCGATGTTTTCGGGTGCGATGGACAGGAAGTAGGAGGTCGCGTCCTTCTGGCCGGTGGATTCGACAAGATAGTGGTTGAAGCGGCGCTCAGTGACGTCGGGAATCTTTGCGGCCATGTCGTGGTGAATCTTGTCGTTGCACTTGGAGCGCAGCTCGGACACGTATTTCGCAAAGTTGGTCTCGGCCTTCGCGAAGTCCCGCTTGACCTTTTCGTTCATGTCCGGGCCGTCGGCCTGCACGGCGGTCTTGAAGGCCTTGTAGAAGCTGGCTTCGGAGTCGACGCCGACGGTCTGAAGCTTGCGAAGGGCAAGGTCGACGTTCGGCGCCTCGAGGCCGAGGTGTTTGCGGCTGTCGTCGTCGCGGCGGCTTTCGGAGCGAATGTGCGTGAGGACCTTGAGGAACTGAAGGCGAAGAAGGAGGAACTTCTCGGACGACAGCATGCCGTAGGAGACGGGAGTTTCGCGGCCGTACTTTGTACGGAGAAGCATCCAGACATAGAGGCTGAGCTGCTTGGGCTCGAGCTTCACCATCGCGCCGTCGGCGAGGATGTGCCATCTCTTGTTCGTTCGCACAAGACGTACACGCGGCAGGTATTCGATCGCCTGCTGCGAAGCTTCGACGATTTCGCTGAAGGTGCAGCCCTTCGAAAGCATGACGGATGGCAGAATCGGACGCAGACGAAGGAACGGGAGGCCGGCAAGCGTGACGGTTTCCGGGTTCGCGGCAAGCTCTTCGGGCGACGGGTAGGGCTTTTGCGAGGGAGAAAGCTCGTTTTCGGAAAGCGTGTGGCTGATTCTGTCCTGGTCGCGCCCGTAGAAGGTGAGTGCGCTGCCCATCAGCATGCCCATGCTCTTGCGGCCGCCCACGATGGAGACGTGGACGGATGCCTCGGGATCTTCGCAGCATTCGCGAACAAGCTTCACGATGAGGTCGGCCGCGCGCGTGCTGTCGTCAAGCGTTCGAATGTCGGCGATCGGCGTGCCGTCCTCGGACGGAATCGCATGAATGTCGGCTTCGGTGAAGGCGGCGGGAGCAAGACCGTAGTCACGCCAGAAGGCGTCGAGAATGCTGTCCGGACCGAAGAATTTCGTCTTGGCCATGGACGCGCCGCGCTCGGTCGTGACGATGCGGATTTCCGTCGGCATCGCCGCGGGAGATTCCTTGTAGAGCGCCGCAAGCGTCAGCGTCAGAAGATGCGGCGTCGTGCCGAGAGCAATGAGAAGAATGCGTCTGTTGTAGCCGGCCATGAGGAGCATTCCGAAAAATGAAGTGATTCAACCATTGTAACAGAGCGCGGCAATACGGCAGTTATTCTTCACGAAGCTCGGCATCCGAAACTCGTGAGCCAAACGGCATGCGACCGCAAATTTGCGGTTTGGAGCAGGGTAGTGCACTCCATCCAGAATGATGCTTGAAGGTGTCGGAACGCAGTGTTCCGACACGGACAGGCATTGTTTGCAAAGGAAATGGAAATGCGCAATTACTACCATAGAGTTTTGAGAAATGTGATGAACGAGTTTGAGGCTTATTGGCATCAGACGCCTGAGAAGGTGGCTTCGAATCTCAAGAACACCCATGAGGATAATGTTGCCTACCTGGGCACATATTTTCCGCGCACGGCCATTGAAAGCCATTCGATCTGCCGGCATTTGATTGAAACGATGCCGGCCGTGAGGGCTGCGATTGCCGGCAGGCAGGTGATACGCGTGCTTGACTACGGCTGCGGGACGGGCGGCGAGCTTTTGGGCATGCTGTCCGCCTTCAAGGACGTTTTGAAGGACGACATGCCGAAGGTTGAGGTGCATGCGGTCGACGGCAATGAGGACGCGCTTGCGATCATGCTTCGCGTCATGGAATTGAGCCGGGAGCATGTTGGCGACGTTAAGGTCGAAGCGCATCACTTCGAGTTCAAGGAGACGTTTCTCTACAAAGCTCTCGGCGATTCCTATGACGTCATCATGACTTCGAAGTTCCTGAGCGAGGCCAACGATTGTTTTAAATATCCTTATGTCCTGTTTGCTTGGGAGCTTCTTCCGAAACTCGCGCCGGACGGCATTGCCGTCTTCATGGATGTCACAAATCGCCAGTCGGACGCACGCGGCGGCAAATGGGCCAATCTCCAGATGAACGAAGAGCTTGATGCCTTCCGTCAACGTCATGCGGAATATCGCACGCTTTTTCCGATGGTCTGCGACGAATGCACGGGAGGTTGTCAGGCATTCCCGCAATTCCTGTTCGACATGCGGCAGGCCGGATTCCCGTACCCATACAGTTCGCACTTGTCCTGCCGCGTGATGTGCCGGGACGCTCTTTGGACGAAGGTGAAGAAAAACAGCAAACCGACCTGGTGGCCTTTGACGGTGACGCAGAGGACCTGGTGCGTTGATGACGAGTGTGCCGACACGGAACAGCGTAATATGGCTGTGATGCCGGCTTGCTGCTGCAATTACGATTTCTTTCAATAAGTCTCGCTCGACAGGATTACTCAAATGACCGTTGACCTTCAAACGCCCGACGGACTTGTGCGGGCTCAGACGCCCGTCATCCTTTCGGCGAGCCGCTCGACCGACATTCCGGCCTACTACGGCGGCTGGTTCATGAACCGGCTGCGCGAAGGCTGGTGCGCATGGGTGAATCCGTTCAATCGGCGTCCGTCCTACGTTTCCTTCAGAGACGTGAAGGCGGTTGTCTTCTGGACGAAGAATCCGGCGCCTTTTCTGCAGCATCTCGACGAGCTCGAGAAGCGAGGCCTGCATTACTACTTTCAATACACGCTCAATGATTATGAGCGAGAAGGTTTTGAGCCCAACGTGCCTGCGCTCGAAAAGCGCATTGAGACGTTCAGGCGGTTGTCCGAGCGGATCGGCCCCGAGCGCGTCGTCTGGCGCTTCGATCCGATCATCCTGTCGCCTGAAACAACTCCTCGGGACATCCTTATGAGGATCTGGACGATCGGCAAGGCGCTCAAAGGCTGCACGAACAAGCTGGTCGTGAGCTTTGTCGACGTCGCTGCATACCGCAAGGTTCAGGCGAACCTCGTGCGCGATGTGACGCTCTTCACAAAGGAGAACGTGCTCTCGGCCGAACCGACGGAGGCTCAGCGCCGCGAGATCTGCGAAGGCCTGGTCAAGATCCGAGAGCGCTGGCGTTCGGAAGGATGGAACCTTGAGATCGCGAGCTGTGCCGAGGACTGCAATCTGGAGGATTGGGGCATCTCGCACAATCGCTGCATCGACGGCGAGCTGATGGAGCGCGCCTTCGGCGAGGACAAGGCCTTCGTGCACTTCCTGCATACGGGAAAGCTTCCTGCGGCGGCCTCCGGCATGACGGCGTTCTCGCTCTTCGAGGAGCCGACGATTCCCGTCATCCCGATTGAGATGCGCAGGAACCTCAAGGACAAGGGACAGCGAGAGGCATGCGGGTGCATCGTGAGCAAGGACATCGGCATGTACAACACGTGCATGCATTTCTGCGTCTACTGCTATGCGAACACCAGCCGCCGGACGGTGCTCGACAACCGCCGTCGCCATGATCCGGAGAGTCCGTTCCTTGTCGGGGCGCCGGGCAGGGCGGACGGTGTCGGCGAGGATGGCGAATGAAGATATGGAAGGTCATGCGAACGGCGGTTCGCGGCGCAGGCTTTGCGGCAAGCGTCGGCATGCATGTCGGCACGAATGTCGTCAAGGGCGCCGTGAGCCTTGCCGGCACGGCTGCGGAGGCGGTTCAAAAGACCGGTCGCGGCGACTGGAATGGTCTGGAGCGTCTTGCGGAAAAGACGGTTGAAGGCGTCGGCAGAGCGGTCGAAGGAAAGTTTCGCGCAACGGGCGAGCTTCTTGACGAAGCCGACCGATGCCTGCGGGATCCGGACAGGCGCTTCTTTACGAAGAAGAATGCGGCCAGAACGGCGGCAGCGGCCACGCTTGCCGTGACGGCCGTCGCCGGCGCGTCTGCGCTGGACTTGGATTCCGCGCCGGACCTGTCGGACGCTCCGGATTTTGATGGTGCGGATGCGGCGGGGAGCGCGGGTTTCGCGCCCGGCGACCTCTCGGTTGAGAACGGCGTCTTTACAGGCGGCGAGGACGAGCTCGGAAGACTGATAGAGTACGGCCAAATCGACGGCGCCGAACATGTGCCGTCGGACGAAGTGGTGCGCAGCATCGCCTCCCGCGACGCCTTCCTGTCCGCACACGGGTTTGACGGCGTGCCCGACGGATACCAGGTTCATCATGTGAGGCCGCTTTCAGAAGGTGGCGCCGATGCGCCCGAAAACATGATCCTCGTAACGGACGCGGAGCACGCGGCCATCACGTCGGCGCACGCATCCTTCTACGGTTGGTGAAGCAGGGACGCGTGAGCGGAACATGTCATGAATATTAAGCGGCGCACGGAATCGGAAGGTTCGTGCGCCGTCTGCTTTATGGTCGACGCTGAGGAAAAACGCTCCTGCAGGATTGAAACGCGGCGGTGTAAACTGAAATAAGCCGTCCGTGTTTTGACGGATTTGGAAATTGAGCTCGACTCGAGAAGATATAGGACTTTATGAACGACATTCCCGAACACGGCCTGCCCGAAGGCCTGAAGGTGCTGGCCGAAGCGGCCCCCGTGCCGCCCATCCCGTCCGAAGCCGCGGACAGGCTTGAGGAGACGGAGGAGTTTTTCTTCGCCACCGACCGCCGCGAACCGCCCGTGCCGCCCATGCTCCCCGAGGACCTTCCCGAGGAGGCGGATGCCGCCGGCGTCCGCTGGCTGGCCTTCGGCGTGCGCGGACGCGGACTGCAGGGAAAGCGTTTTGACTACTACCTCCTCTCGGATGGGCTTCGCATTGCCGTGACCCTCCCCTGGGCCCGCATCTACGGCGATAAGGATGAGGAGCGCGACGCGCTCGAGACGGCGTTCCATCTGGTCAGGCTGTGCCTGGCCAGGGAGTTCGACGGCCGGCGGCTTGAAGTTTCGCTCAATCGCGTTAGGTGCTCGTGGCGCCTGACGTCGAACGGCGAGACGATCGTCGAAGGCGAGGGCGTTGACAGCCTGCTCGACGAGCTGGGCCTCGAAGACGCGGACGTGCCCATGCAATACTGGATCAGCGTTTAGGAGAAGCGATATGACCGGAACCATCACCAATGTGCCCAATGGAATTCATCCGATTCAGCCTGCAGACGAAGGCATGGCTGCCGATGCGGTCGGGCTTCACCCTGAGGCGGCCGCGGCTCCTGCCGAAGCGCCTGCGGCGGGAGCGCCCGATAATGCGGAAGCGCAGCTGAAGGCGGCCCGAGGCCGTCTTGAGGACATGGCTCACAAGGCCGTGGACCGCTCGGCGGGGCTGCCGTGTCTGGACGAGAAGACGGCCGACCGCCTGAAGACGGCCTCTCCGCGTCCGTGGATCGGCGCGAAACGGCGCGATGCGCACATTGCGCTTGAAGCGGCCGCCGACCGGTGCGACGAGGCGACCAAGGAGCTCGCGAAGTACAAGGCGGCCGACTTTGCGGGCGCACATCCTCTGGATGACGCCATGAAAGCGCTTGAGAGCTATATTGCAGCCCAGAACGGATTCGCGGCCGCGGTCGACGCCTTCGTGGCCAAGGGCGGCCGATGCCGTCCGGGGCTCGCTTCTCTCAGGCAGGCCTCTCAGAACCGCATCGGCGAAATGCTCAACTTTGCGGCTCAGATGCGCACGATGACGCCCGCCGATGCGGCCGGCGTCGACATGATGAGGGAGGTCGGCCGCTCGGCCGTGACGATGCACGGCGGCCGTGCGGTGCTCGACGGGACGGTCGCCGAGGCGCAGACGCTCTTTAACAGGCTTGACGACATTCAGGGCATGAGGAACCAGATGACGCTGGCGGAATTTCACGAGCAGATCGACGTGCTCGCGGGTGATGCGAAGGCGCTCAAGGCAAAGCTTGAGAATGTGCGGGGCGAAGCGAAGGCAATTGCGGACGCAGGCGCCTTCGAGGCCGTTGCAAAGCTCATCGACCGTTCGGTCGAGCGCATCGGCGAGCTTAAGAACGTCGATGAGCGCGGTACCGTGCTGAGGGCTCTGAAGGAGTCGCTCCCAAGGCTCGACATGGAGAAGGCGGGTCAGCTCGTCAGCTCGCTTTCGCCGCGTGAAGGCTTGGAGCTCTGCAGGGCGTTTGAGAAGTACAACGCGTTTGTCGATCAGGCGGAGCAGGCCGTAAGGTCCGGCGCCGGCATCGAAAAGATCCCGGAGATCATGGCCGATGCCGTGCAGCAGATCGGCAACAACAATTCGCTCATTTTTGTTGTGGACGAATACAAGAACAAGAACTCGGGGGAAAAGAGTCAAGACAGTCAGGGAATGACCGATTTCTGCGCCATGGTCGACTCCGTCATAGATACCAAAGAGAATCGCATCAAGGCCGAGGGAGGCCAGATCGTGGAAATGCTGGGCGGAATCGGCCGCGGCAAGCATGCCAGGTCCGAGTACATTGCCGCAGCCTTCAAATACAACCTGAATCTGCCGATGGCGGTCGAAGCATCCCTTCGCGGGCTTCCCGTCGAACAGCTTGAGCTGACGGCAAGCGACGACGTGCTCGTTCATGCCCAGCATCTCGGACAGGGCGCCGTCAATGCGGTCGAGCTGTGCGAGTATCGCGGCGCGGACGGTGAAAGCATGAAGCTGGTCTTCAAGCCCGAGCTCGGTGCAAGGCGAGGCCTCGACCAAATATCGGTGCGCGCTTTGGGCTACGCGGATGCCGTCACCTCGATGCAGCTTAATGTGGCAAGCTGCATTGCGGCCGACGAAATCGGCTGCGGCGGCGTGATTGCGCGATCCCGCATAGGCTCGCACAACGGCATTCTCGGCCTCTTCATGGAGGCCGCCCCCGGCAGGACCGCTGGCGCCTGGCGCACCGGGAACGGCGCCGTCATGCAGGATGCGTCGGGCAGGGAGCTCACGCTTCAGGAGGGCATCGAGTACATGACGAACAAGGGAACGCTCGAAGCGGCGCGCGCCAATCTGATGAACGAATGCTCGAAGCTCGAATGGGCCGACCTGCTTTCGGGCCAGGCCGACCGTCATGAGGAAAACTATCTCGTCAGCATCAATCCCGATACGGGGTCGGTGAAGCTGACGGGCATCGACAACGATGCCTCCTTCGGTGTTCGCAGAGTGGGCCTCAACCGGATCAATGTCGAGGGTACGAAGATCGTCGACCAGCTCAAGAGGAAGAATGAGAATGTGGAGGTCTCAGACAAAGGAAGAGACAAAGGAACGATCGGCATCGGCGGTCTGACCGACGAGCAGCTCAGCATCTTGCACTCCAGCTTCGGCCTCAATCAGATGTCGACCCCGTCCGTCATCGGACGCGATGTCTTCGATCGCCTGATGAACGTCGACGAAACGGCGTATGAACGGAAGCTTGCCGCCTGCATGGACGATCAGGCCGTCAAATCCGCAGTCTCGCGCCTGATCGCTGCCAAGGAGCATGCAGCGGCGCTCGCCGCGCAGGACCGCGTGATTGACGATTGGGCCGACGGCCGCGCCGCCAAGGTGCTGGAAGCCGACTACACGAAATGGGACCCGAATTCCTACGGTACGATGAGCCTTATTGCCCGAATGAAGAATGGGTTCTACAACCGCGATCTGAAGGCCTTGTTCGGATAAGGTCCGATTCGGCCGCGGCATGAAAAACGAAAGACCCTGCGGGTTTCGGCCTGCAGGGTCTTTGCGGTGTGCCAGGCATGGGCACAATCTAACGGGTGGAAGTCCCGAGCGCAGG